>NZ_JCBCUW010000016.1:0-120879 GCF_059862525.1 Pseudomonas sp. MF08875 | reverse complement strand
TGGCTGGCTGAAGGAGAACCGTCGCATCGTGACGCGCTTCGACAAGCTCGCAACAAGTTTTGCGGCGATGGTCTCATTGGCCTGCGCTATGCGGTGCTTGCGACAATACTTTACGTACAGAGCCTAGTTTGTCCCAGAGTGGATCTCCGGGTGGCTCCATGTCCCAGAATACCCGTAAGTAATCCTGCGAGTTCATTGTTGACCATGGATTGACTCTGAATTTGAGCCCCCCTTCAACAGTACGAACGCCGATGCCGTAACCTCCAGGACCTAAGTTCTCATCGGCAGGCATTGGTATCTTCCCGGCAGGAAGAATTAATGGAGAGAGCAGTCTATGGCTGCCAGAGTTGATGTGTACGGTGGGTTTGCTGGGTTTGGTCATGACAGGCTCCTTCAGTGTTTGATGCGCGGGAAGCGTTAAATCATCAAATACCCAGTAGCAGGAGGCTGGCTACTGTCAGATCTGACAGTAACGACGAATGGTGCCGGACTTGCCCATCTCGGCAAAAAAAAACCACCGCATGCGGTGGTTTTCCCCCTTTTTTTATTGGTTATTCCCCGCGATAGATACAGCCGCTGGTGCAAGTTTCGTGGATGCGGATGGCGGACAGTTCCGGGAGCAGGGGCTTGAGTTCGGTCCAGATCCACTTGGCCAGCACTTCGCTGGTGGGGTTTTCCAGGCCGGGGATGTCGTTGAGGTAGTTGTGGTCCAGGCGCTCGTAGAGCGGCTTGAAGATCGCTTTGATTTCGGAGAAGTCGCGGATCCAACCGGTGTGCGGGTCGAGGTCGCCGCTCAGGTGGATCGCGACTTTGAACGAGTGGCCGTGCAGGCGCCCGCACTTGTGGCCATCGGGCACGTGGGGCAGGCGATGGGCGGACTCGAACGTAAATTCCTTGAAAATTTCCACAGTGTCTAAAACTCTGTCAGGTGGCGGGCGGGCGCGGCGTTAAAGGCGGCGGCGAGTTTAGCAGCTTGGCTTTGGCCGTGCGGAAAAAGCCTGACGGGGGGCGTTACAGGGCCAGCAGGCGTGGGCCGAGGCCGCCGTTGTCGGCCAGTTCGAGGAACTCGTCGCCCAGGCGTTGGCTGGCGTCCATAGCGGTGCGCCAGTATTTTTGCCGGCCGGCCGGGTCACCCATAAAGCGCTTGAAGTCGTTGCGGTCGGGCAGTTTGCCGTAGGGCAGGCGTGCCAGGTACTCGCGCGACGGCGCCACCAGCAGCACATCGCGCAAGCGCTGGGGGCTGGCGCGGCGCCAGGGCAGACTTTTGTCGAACCAACCGGGGATGACCCGGTCGGTGAAGTGCGGGTAGAGCACGATGTCATCGCCGCTGTAGGGCAGGTCGAGGTGGTAGTCCAGCAGGCCGCCGTCGCGGAAGGTGCCCGCGCCGGCGCCAGGCAGGTCGCGTACGCCCTGCATCACCATCGGGATGGAACCGGAGGCGAGCAAGGCCTGGCGCAGGTTGGCGGCATCGAGCGGCACCAAGCGCGAGGGGAAGTCGGTGAGGGCGTGCAGCGGCGGGGCCAGGCGCGGGTCGTGCAGCACCAGGCGCTCGAAATGCCGCGCCAGGCGCGAACGGCCGCGCAGGTTGTCGGCAATCACCGACGACAGCCCCAGCCCCAGGCGCCCACGGTGGTCGTCGGCGAGCAGGCCGTGGCTTTTGACCACCATGATGTTGAGGCGGTAATGGGGGTTGTCGAGGATTCGCGCGTCGCGGCCATCGAGCAGGTCGTGGAGCATGCGCTGCGAGCTTTGGCTGATCTGCGCCATGGTCACGCCTTTGGCAAAGCGTTGCTCGTTGTAGAGCTGGCCGAGGCGGCGCAGGCCTTCGGCGGCGTCCGGTAGGCAAGCGCTGGCAAAGCGCCAGGACCCCACCGAAGCGCCGATCAGCGAGCGCTCGCGGGGTGCCGCCGCCAGCCATTGGCCGAACAGCGCCAGGTCCAGCCCCTGGATGCCCAGGGCCTTGGGGCCACCGGCCGCGCCGGGCAGGGTGCCGACGTCGCGGGCATGCAGGCCGTTATCGCGGATGCGCGCCAGGGCACGGGGGCCGGCCTTGAGGGTGAGGGCGGGGAACTTGATGTGGATGGCGGTCATACCGGCCTCTTTGCGGGCGAGCGGGTGATTATAGAAGGCTGGCCGATGATGGCTATTCAGTTTCAGTTAAGTTCGGCGCGCTACCGTACAGGCCTTGTGCTACACCGCCTCAATGGAGAACCCCATGAAAATCCTCATTGCCCTGTCCGCCACCTGCCTTCTGGGCTTGGGCATCGGTCTGGTCCAGGCCCGCGACCTGGGCCCCGACGAAGCCCTGCGCCTGCGCGACGCTGGTACTATCGCCTCCTTTGAAACCCTCAACGCCAAGGCCCTGGCCGAACACCCTGGGGCGACGATCACGGAAACCGAGCTTGAGCAGGCATACGGCAAGTACATTTACCAACTCGACCTGCGCGATGCCCAAGGTGTTGAGTGGGACCTGGAATTGGACGCCGTTTCCGGGCACATCCTCAAGAACCATCAGGACAGGTAATGACGCGAAATAGGCGCGCCCGCACTCGAGCGGCGTTGGTATTGATGCTGTTTTGCTCCCTGGCACTGGCCCGCGACCTGGACCAGGACGAAGCCCTGCGCCTGCGCCAGCAGGGGGTGATCCTGCCGCTGGAGCAATTGCTGCAACAGGCGCTGGGCCGCTACCCCGGCGCGCGCTTGCTGGAGGCCGAGCTGGAAGAAAAGCACGACGTGTACATCTATGAAGTGGAGTTGCTGACGGCCCAAGGCGTGGTGCGCGAGCTGGACCTGGACGCCACCACCGGCCGCTTATTGAAAGACGAGGAAGACGACTGATGCGCCTGCTTTTGGTGGAAGACCACGTACCCCTGGCCGACGAACTGATGGCCGGGCTCAGCCGCCAGGGCTATGCCGTCGATTGGCTGGCCGATGGCCGCGACGCGGTGTACCAAGGCAGCAGCGAACCCTACGACCTCATCATCCTCGACCTCGGCTTGCCGGGCCTGCCGGGGCTTGAGGTGCTGGGCCAGTGGCGCGCCGCCGGGCTGGCCACGCCTGTGCTGATCCTCACCGCGCGCGGCTCCTGGGCTGAGCGCATCGAAGGGCTCAAGGCCGGGGCCGACGACTACCTGAGCAAACCCTTCCACCCGGAGGAACTGCACCTGCGGGTGCAGGCATTGCTGCGCCGCTCCCACGGCCAGGCGAACCAGCCGACCCTTAAGGCTGCCGGCCTGCACCTGGACGAAAGCCGCCAGTGCGTGACCCGCGACGGTGCCGAGGTGCAACTGACGGCGGCGGAATTTCGCCTGTTGCGCTACTTCATGCTGCACCCGGGGCAGATCCTCTCCAAAAGCCATTTGGCCGAGCACCTGTACGACGGCGAAACCGAGCGCGACTCCAACGTGCTGGAAGTGCACGTCAACCACTTGCGCCGCAAACTGGGGCGCGATGTGGTCGAGACTCGCCGTGGCCAGGGCTATCTGTTTGGCGGGCCGGGGCAGTGAGGTCGATCCAGCGGCGCTTGAGCCTGGGGCTGGTCAGCGTGCTGGTGATTGTCGGCCTGGTGCTGGCGCAGACCAGCCTGTGGCTGTTTGAAGTGGGTTTGCAGCGCTACCTCGAAGCGGGCCTGCGTAACGACAGCGAGAACCTGCTGGCGGCCCTGGTGCGTGGCCCGCAAGGGCTGCAACTGGATGAGCGGCGGTTGTCGCCGGCCTATCAGCGGCCGTTTTCCGGGCACTACTTTCGCATCGATTTTGCCGACACCCATTGGCGCTCGCGCTCGCTGTGGGACCAGGAGCTGCCCCAACTGCAACAGGCCGGGTTGCAGAGCAACCTGCAACTGGGCCCCGAAGGCCAGCAGTTATTGGTGCTGCGCAGCGATTACCGGCGTCTGGGCCAGGCGATTTCCATTAGCGTCGCCCAGGACTACACCCCGGTACGCGACAGCTTCTTGCGCATGCGCCAAGTGGGCCTGGCCCTGGGCGCGGCGGCGTTGCTGCTGATTCTCTTGCTGCAACGGCTCACCGTGCGCCGCGCCTTGCGCCCGCTGGAGGCGGCGCGCGAGCAAATCGCCCAATTGCAGCGTGGCCAGCGCTCGCAACTCGACACCCAGGTGCCCCAGGAACTGGAACCGCTGGTGGCGCAGATCAACCATTTGCTGGCCCACACCGAAGACAGCCTCAAGCGTTCGCGCAATGCCCTGGGCAACCTGGGCCATGCCCTCAAGACGCCCCTGGCGGTACTGATGAGCCTGGCCGCCAGCGAAAAACTGCGAGGTCAGCCGCAGGTGCGGCAACTGCTGGAGCAACAACTGCAACAGGTACAGCAACGCCTCAACCGCGAACTCAACCGCGCGCGGCTGGCCGGCGACGCCTTGCCCGGCGCGCAGTTTGACTGCGACGCCGAAGTGCCGGGTTTGCTCGCCACCTTGAACATGATCCACGGCCAACACCTGGCCCTCGACGCGGTGATGAGCCCCGGGCTGCACCTGCCCCGAGACCGCGAAGACGTGCTGGAACTGCTGGGCAACCTGTTGGATAACGCCTGCAAATGGGCCGACGCCCAGGTACGCCTGAGCATCGGGCAGGACGGTGCGGGGTTTTACCTGGCGGTGGAAGACGACGGCCCGGGCATTCCTGCATCGCGCCGCGACCAGGTGCTGGGCCGTGGCACGCGCCTGGATGAGCAAACCGACGGCCATGGCCTGGGCCTGGGCATCGTGCGCGACATTGTCGACGCCTGGGGCGGGCGGTTGTACTTGGCCGACAGTGACTTGGGCGGGTTGAAAGTGCTTGTCGAGTTGCCGCAAGGCGCAGGCCCTGCCCGGGCTTGAACTCGCCCAATCCCCTGTGGGCGCGGGCTCGCCCGCGATAGCGGTGTGCCAGGCTGTGAGGTTGCTGGACATGCCGCCGCCATCGCGAGCAAGGCCCCCACAGCGTGGCGGTTTCCACTGGCGGGATTTGTGAGGCGAAGGCCTGCTTTTACAGAAGGCCTTGCGATGTTTTACACCCGAAACTGATCCATCAACCCCTGCTGCTGGTTGGCCAGGTTATTGAGGGCCTGGCTGACCCGGGCCGATTCGTTGGCTTGCCCCGAGAGGGATTCGGTAACGTCGCGGATGGTCGCCACGTTGCTGTTGATCTCTTCGGCCACGGCGCTTTGTTCTTCGGCCGCGCTGGCAATTTGCAGGTTCATGTCGCTGATGACCGTCACCGCGTCACCGATTTGGCGCAGCGCCGTCACGGCTTGGCCGACCTGCTCCACGCTGCCCTGGGCCTGGCGATGGCTGTGGTGCATCGAGGCCACGACTTCCTGGGTGCCGCTTTGCAGTTGCTCGATCACCAGGCGGGTTTCTTCCACCGACTCTTGGGTGCGCCGCGCCAGGTTGCGCACTTCGTCGGCCACCACGGCGAAACCTCGGCCGGCCTCGCCCGCGCGGGCGGCTTCGATGGCGGCGTTGAGGGCCAGCAGGTTGGTCTGCTCGGCAATGGCGCGGATCACTTCCAGCACCGAACCGATTTTCTCGCTGTTGGCGGCCAGGCCTTCGACCTGGGCCATGGCGGTGCTCATGTCGGCGGCCAGGGTGTCGATGGTGCTGGTGGTGCGGTCGATCACGGTGAGGCCTTCACGGGTGGCCTGGTCGGCATCGCGGGCCGCGTGGGCAGCCTGGGCGGCGCTGCGGGCGACGTCATGGGCGGTGGCGCTCATTTCGTGGGAGGCGGTGGCAACCTGATCGACCTGGCGGTATTGCTGCTCCATGCCGGCGCTGGTCTGGGTGGCGATGGCAGACGATTGATCGGCGGTGCTGCGTGCGTCCTGCACCGAGCGTTTGACCTCGGCGATGATCGGTTGCAGCTTGTCGAGGAAGCGGTTGAACCAACCGGCCAATTCGCCCAGTTCATCCTTTTTGTCGTAGGCCAGGCGCCGGGTCAGGTCGCCTTCGCCGCTGGCGATGTCTTCGAGCATGTGCGCCACGCCGAGGATCGGCCGGGTCACGCTGCGCGCCATCAGCCACACCAGCAACAGGCCGACGATGGCGGCCAACAGGCCCAGGCTCAGTTCGATCAGGGTGCCGGCGGTGCCGCGTTCGTCCAACTGGGTTTTCAGGGTTTCGGCCGGGCCCACCAGTACCTTCTCCGGCACCGTGAGCAAAATGCCCCAGGCTTTGCCGCCGGGGATTGGCTGGAACGGCGCTAGCACGGTGAGTTTGCCGTCGCTGTGCAGGCTTTGCGGTTGGCCGCTGCTGGCGAGCATGGCGATCAGCCGCGCGCCGTTGGTTTTATCGACGCTGTCCAGGCGCTGGCTGAGTTTGCTGGCATCGCTGCTGTAGCCGGCGAGCAGGCCCACGGCGCTGATGATGCCGACGTTGGTCTGGCCGTCGTAGAGTTTTTGGCTGGCGTCCTGGCTGACCGCTTGCAGGCTGTTGAGGTTGATGTCCACCGACAGCGAGGCGATGACTTTGCCGTTGACCGTCAGCGGGAACACGATGCTGGTCATCAGCACGTTCTGGCCGGCGATTTCGTAGAAGTAGGGTTCGATCACGCACGGCTTGAGGGTGGTGCGCGGGCAGGTGAACCAGGCGTTGGCCGGCTCGCCGCTGGGGCCGCTGCGGGTGTCGGCCATGTCGCTTTCGGGCAGGGCCATGGAGGTCAGTTGGCCAGGGGTGGGCTGGGACCAGTACAGGGCGAAGCGGCCTTTGTCGTTGCTGCCCAGCGCTTGCTGGCCGGCGAACAGTTCGTCCTTGCCGTCCAGGGCATTGGCCTCGAACACCAGGGACAGGCCCAGCAGCTCAGGGTTGGCCTGCAGGGCGGACTTGACCTGGCGGGTCAGGTCTTCGCGCAGGTCAAAGGCATCGAGAAAGCGCTTCTCGGCCTGCTCGCGCAAAAACAGCACCTGGCGCGAAAAGCCATGGCCGTATTGGTAGGCGTCCATGAACTGGCGGCGGATGTTCAGCGCCTGGACTTCGCCCTGGGCTTCGATCCGCGCCTGCGCCGCGTCGGTCAGCATGGCCATGCTCGAGGCCTTGACCAGTTGCGAGTTGTGCTCGGCACGATAGAGCGAAATCCCCACCAGCAGGCTGACGACGCCCAACAGGCAGAGGCCGGCCAGGAGGGTGATTTTCCATTGGATGGAAAGCTGTCTGAGCGACATGGAGGAGTCCTTGAACGGGGAAACGGGAGAGGCGTTTGCACTGTAACGGCCCGGGGCGGGTTTTCTTTATTCAAACGCTTGATTTAAAACGCGCACCCGCTTGCTACATAGATCGCATGCGCCGTGTAGCCCGCGGCGCGTAATTCTAGGGGCGCTTTGACATCCCGGGGCCCGTGGGGCAAAGTGCGCGCCCTCTAATAAAACCTCCATTCAATCTGCCGTGCGCGCGTGTCGCGGCGTGGCCGGACTCATCCCGTTTGGCGCCGATTTGGCCGGCGCCGTGTTCTGAGGTAACGATGATTAATGCAGTAATTGCTGCGGTCGGCGTGATGCTGGTGCTCAGCCTGTCCCGTGTGCATGTGGTGATCGCGCTGATTGTGGGGGCGTTGGTGGGTGGCTTGAGCGGTGGCTTGGGTATGGAGGCCACGCTCAAGGCATTCAACGGTGGCCTCGGTGGCGGGGCGACGGTGGCGTTGTCCTACGCCTTGCTTGGCGCTTTCGCGGTGGCGATTGCCAAGTCCGGGTTGGCCCATGCCCTGGCGGACAAAGCACTGCTGCTGGTGGACCGCCAGGACGCCGCCGGCGGCGGCCAGGTCAAGTGGTTGCTGATCGGCCTACTGTGGGTGGTGGCCATTGCCTCGCAGAACATCCTGCCGATCCACATTGCGTTTATCCCGCTGCTGGTGCCGCCGCTGTTGTATGTGCTGACCAAGCTGCAACTGGACCGCCGCCTGATCGCCTGCGTGATGACCTTCGGCCTGATTACGCCCTACATGTTCCTGCCCGTGGGCTTCGGCAATATCTTCCTCAATGAAATCCTGCTGGCCAACGTGGCCAAGAGCGGCGTGGACATCAGCCAGGTCAACGTTACCCACGCCATGGGCATTCCGGCCCTGGGCATGGTGTTCGGCCTGCTGGTGGCGGTGTTCATCAGCTACCGCAAAAAGCGCGTGTATGACCTGGCGCGCATCGAGAAAGTCGAGCAGGTGGCAGTGCAGTACAACCCGCTGACCCTGCTGGTGGCGGGGGTGGCCATTGCGGCGGCGTTCATCATCCAATTGCTGCTGGACTCGATGATTGTCGGCGCCCTGGCCGGGTTCCTGATTTTCTCCGTGTCAGGGGTGGTGCGCTGGCGCGACACCGATGACTTGTTCACCGAAGGCATGAAGATGATGGCCATGATCGGCTTCATCATGATCGCCGCCTCGGGGTTCGCCGAAGTGATGAAGGCCACGGGCGAGGTCAACACCCTGGTGCAGAGCTCGGCGGCGTGGATCGGCCACAGCAGGGGCGTCGGTGCGTTGCTGATGCTGTTGGTGGGGCTGCTGGTGACCATGGGCATCGGCTCGTCGTTTTCCACGGTGCCGATCCTGGCGACGATTTTTGTGCCGCTGTGCGTGCAATTGGGCTTCAGCCCGCTGGCCATCGTGTGCATCGTCGGCACCGCCGGGGCCTTGGGCGACGCCGGCTCGCCCGCTTCGGACTCGACCCTGGGGCCTACCTCGGGCCTGAACATCGACGGCCAGCACCACCATATCTGGGACACGGTGGTGCCGACGTTCCTGCACTACAACCTGCCGCTGCTAGCCTTTGGCTGGGTGGCGGCGATGGTGTTGTAAGCCGGGGCTGTTTTGCCTCGTGGGTGCGAGCCTTGCCCGCGCCGCGGTGTGTCATTCGGCGAGGTGGTTGGCTGTGCCGCCGTCATTGCGGGCGGAGGGGGAGCGACGCTCATCTCACCTACCTCCACGATCCACTGTGGGAGCGAGCCTGCTCGCGATCGCGGTGCGCCAGCCGACATCGAGGCCGGTGTGCTGGCGCCATCGCGAGCAGGCTCGCTCCCACAGGTTTTCAGCTTTTATTTGGCCGTGACAGCCAAGGCCGGCTGAGGGGCGGGCAGCAACCCCTCCAACCGCACATCCCGCATCAGCAAACCAAAGCGCAAGTCCACCTGGTCGGGGATGGGCAGGTAGACGGTGTGGCCGTCGCCCGGGGCAACGGTGATGGCCTGGCCCTTGGCGTCTTGCAACTGGTGCAGGTCGAAGTGGAAGTTGCCCTTGGGGGTCATCAGTTCCAGGTGATCGCCCAGTTGGAAGCGGTTTTTCACCCGGACTTCAGCTAACCGATCGCGGCGTTCGCCGGTCAGTTCGCCGACGAATTGCTGGCGTTCGGACACCGAGCTGCCGTTCTGGTAGTTCTGGTATTCATCGTGCACGTGGCGGCGCAAAAAGCCCTCGGTGTAGCCGCGTTGGGCCAGGGATTCCAGGTCGTTCATCAGGCTGCGGTCGAATTCGCGGCCGGCCACGGCGTCGTCGATGGCCTGGCGGTACACCTGGGTGGTGCGCGCGCAATAGAAGTGGGACTTGGTGCGGCCCTCGATTTTCAGCGAGTGCACGCCCATTTTGGTCAGGCGCTCGACGTGCTGCACAGCGCGCAGGTCCTTGGAATTCATGATGTAGGTGCCGTGTTCGTCCTCGAACGCGGGCATCGGTTCGTCCGGGCGGTTGGCTTCCTGGAGCATGAACACCTGGTCGGTGGGGGCGCCGACGCCCAGGGTCGGCTCGGGCGAGTACTGCTGCACGATGTCGCCCAGCAGGTTTTCGCTGGCCGGTTGGGCGCTGTACTTCCAGCGGCAGGCGTTGGTGCAACTGCCCTGGTTGGCATCGCGCTTGTTCATGTAGCCCGACAGCAGGCAACGCCCGGAATAGGCCATGCACAGGGCGCCGTGGACGAAAATCTCCAGCTCCATGGCCGGCACGTGCTCGCGGATTTCGGCGATTTCTTCCAGCGACAGTTCCCGCGACAGGATCACCCGGCAGATGCCTTGTTGCTGCCAGAACTCGACACTGGCCCAGTTCACCGTGTTGGCCTGCACCGAGAGGTGGATGGGCATCTGCGGGAAGTGTTTGCGCACCAGCATGATGAGGCCCGGGTCGCTCATGATGAGGGCGTCCGGGGCCATGGCGATCACCGGCTCCAGGTCCTTGAGGAAGGTGCGCAGCTTGGCGTTGTGGGGCGCGATGTTGACCACCACGTAAAAGCGCTTGCCCTGGGCCTGGGCTTCGCTGATGCCCAGGGCGAGGGTGGCGTGGTCGAATTCGTTGTTGCGCACCCGCAGGCTGTAGCGCGGCTGGCCCGCGTACACCGCATCGGCGCCGTAGGCGATGGCGTAGCGCATGTTTTTCAGGGTGCCGGCGGGGGCGAGCAGTTCGGGCGAGGCGAGGGGCATGATGGTTTCGATCGCAAAAGGGCGCGAGGGTAGCCGGATGGGCCGGCGCGGATATTGACCTGGGTCTATACCCAGCGAAGAAAACACGGCACTCGGGCGCGCCCGTGCGGACTAAGCATCAGCGACGTCGCAATCCTTTTGCCAGAGACCGGCCCATGAACCCAGATGTCTTTCACAACAAATCCCTACCCGTGCTGCTCATCCTGGTGACAGTGGCGTTTATCTGGATTCTGCTGCCGTTCTACGGCGCGGTGTTCTGGGCGGTCATCCTCGGCATCCTGTTCGCGCCGTTGCAGCGGCGCCTGCAATTGAAGTTCGGCTGGCAGCGCAACCTCACGGCGCTGTGCACCTTGGGCGTGTGCCTGCTGATCGCGATTCTGCCGGTGATCGTCATCGCCACCTTGCTGGTGCAGGAAGGGGCGACGATCTACAAGAACATCGAAAGCGGGCAACTGGACATCTCCGGCTATATCGCCCAGTTCAAGCACAGCCTGCCGCCGTACTTCCAGCAGTTGCTGGACCGCTTCGGCATGGGCGAGTTGGAAGGGCTGCGCGAGAAAATCGTCAAGGGCGCCATGCAGGGCAGCCAGTTCCTCGCCAGCCAGGCGTTCAGCTTTGGCCAGGGCACTTTTGAGTTCGTGGTGAGTTTTTTCATCATGCTGTATTTGCTGTTCTTCTTTTTGCGCGACGGCGCCGAGCTGGTGCGCAAGATCCGCACCGCAACGCCTTTGGCCGAGCACCAGAAGCGCCGTTTGCAGCTCAAGTTCAACCGCGTGGTGCGGGCCACGGTCAAGGGCAACCTGCTGGTGGCGGTGACTCAAGGGGCGTTGGGCGGGTTGATTTTCTGGTTCCTGGACATTCCCAGTGCGTTGCTCTGGGCGGTGCTGATGGCGTTTTTGTCGCTGTTGCCGGCGGTGGGGGCGGGGATTGTCTGGGCGCCCGTGGCGGCGTACTTCCTGCTCAGCGGGGCGATTTGGCAAGGGGTGGTGCTGGGCTGCTTCGGGGTGTTCGTGATTGGCCTGGTGGACAACGTGCTGCGCCCGATTCTGGTGGGCAAGGACACCAAGATGCCGGATTACCTGATCCTGATTTCCACCCTGGGCGGCTTGGCGGTGTTCGGCCTCAACGGGTTTGTCATCGGGCCGTTGATCGCCGCGTTGTTTATGTCCAGTTGGGCGCTGTATGTGGAAACCCAGCCGCGGGTGCAGTTGCCCTAGGCGCGCAGGTCGACCTGCCGGGACAACGCTTGCGCCGCCGGTAGGGAGGTCAGCGGGCCACTGACCGGCACGCCGTCGCGCACCAGGTACCAGCAGGCGAGCAGGCCGGTTTCACGCAAGGGTTTGGGCACGGCGCTGCCGATCACGGACATGATTTGGATACGGGCCATTGAGGTGCTCCTGGGCATCGATCATGGGGCACACCTTATGCAACCGTTGGGGCGAGGGCCAATCATCGCGCTCGATAGTGCTCATCGACAGCGCGAGCGCAGGTGTCAGTCCACCACTTGATCGAGCATGTTCAGCACTTCGTGTTCATTGAGCAGGCCCTTGCGCACCAGGTTTTCGGCCAGTAGCGAAAGGAATTTGGCGCTGCGGTGGCCTTCCAGGTGCTTGAGTTCGGTTAGCGCGCTGTAAACCTTGCTGGAAGTGCACAGGCCTGCGGTGCGGTGGGGATGCTGCGTGGGCATGGTGGGTCGTCCTTGTTTTTATGGGGGGTGTACGGACACCCGGGAGGGTGGCGCGCGGGCATGACAGCAATATGACAGCCATGGCACGGTGCGGCCAATACGACATTGGGTGGCCATGATGTCAGAAAGGGCTGCATTCGCTGTGCCAGGAACGACCTCAAGTAGGACGTTTCAGTCATCCCAACGCCTCAGGCCCCGCTGTCGGGGCGGGGCCTGAGGGTGCATCACCAGCGCGGCGGGCCGTAATGGCCGGGGGGCGGGCCGTAGTAGCCACGGGGTGGCCCGTAGTACACGGGCGCAGGGCGGTAGTACACCGGTGGCGGGCGGTAATACACCGGTTGCTCGATGTAGACCGGTTGTGGCGGGTAATACATCGGTGGGGGCTGTTGTACGTAGACCGGTTGCGGCGCGTAGTACACCGGTTGCTGCTGCACATACACCGGGCGGTCACGGCTGATGACGGCACCGCCGATAATGGCCGCGCCGACCACCGCACCGAACACCGCCGGGCCGCGCCAATCGCCACCGCGGCCGTGGCCATGGCCGTGGGCAGAGGCTTGACCGGTGATCGCCAGCGCTGCGATGAGCAGGGCGCTGGTGGTGATTTTTCCCATCATGATGGCTGTTCCTCGTTTCGCTCCCGGCGCCCGGGCCTGCGGTAGGCCCGGGGAATGGCGCGGGGATAACCTTTAAGACAGCCTGTTTGGGAAAAACTGCGCCGGAGCTGGGTAAATATTGTGTAAGGTCGGTGCCTTGCTGTAACGATTCACCTCAACCCAAACGCCCCGTGCAGGAGACGCCCATGCAGATGCACCCCAACAAAGACACTCAACTGTGCATGTCGCTCTCGGCGCGCCCGGGCAACTTCGGTTTGCGCTTTCACAACCATCTGTATGAACAGTTGGGCCTGAACTTCTACTACAAGGCGTTCAGCAGCCAGGACCTGCCGGGCGCGGTGACCGGCATCCGCGCCCTGGGTATTCGCGGTTGCGGCGTGTCGATGCCGTTCAAGGAAGCGGCCATCGCCCTGGTGGATGAGTTGGACGCCTCGGCGGCGGCCATCGCTTCGATCAATACCATCGTCAACACCGCGGGCCACCTTAAGGCCTACAACACCGATTACCTGGCTATTGCCCAACTGCTCGACAGCCACCGTGTGCCCAAGGAATACCGCTTTGTGCTGCGCGGCAGCGGTGGCATGGCCAAGGCCGTGGCCAGTGCCTTGCGTGATGGTGGCTACCGCAACGGCGCGATCCTGGCCCGCAACGAACGCGCCGGCCGGGCCCTGGCCGAGGCGCTGGGTTACACCTGGCAGGCGCAACCGGATGACCTGCCGGCGCAGTTGCTGATTAACGTCACGCCCATCGGCATGAGCGGCGGCGCCCAGGCCGACGACCTGGCGTTCAGTGGCGAGGCGATTGCGGCGGCGCAGATCGTCTTTGATGTGGTGGCGATCCCGGCAGAAACCCCACTGATCCTGCGCGCCCGTGCCGAGGGCAAGCAGGTGATTACTGGGCTGGAGGTGATTGCGCTGCAGGCACTGGAGCAGTTTGTGCTGTACACCGGCATGCGCCCCACGCCGGCGCAGTTTGACGCGGCGGTGAGGTTTGCGCGGGGTTGAACGGTTCTGTGGCAACGGGTGTGCTGGTGCGTGCGCGCCCGCGATGGGGCCAGTACAGTCATTAACGCTCTAGCGCCAGGAATGCCGTCATCGCGGGCAGGCCCGCTCCCACAGCTGAACGGTGGTGTGGGTGGGATGTTCATTTTTCCTGTGTGGGAGCGAGCCTGCTCGCGATGACGGCACGCAGTGGCGGTGACGAAGGGCAGGGGTGAGACAGTTGCTCCCGCACACGTGGGCTCACACAAGCCCGTTTCTCTAAGGGGGGCCTCACTCCAGGCGCGAGAGGCGCTCTTCCAGCGCGGCGATCCGGGCTTCGAGTTCTTCGATGCGTTCCACCGACACGCCGCTGGCTGGGCTGCGTTCGGCCGCTTGCTGGCGGGCGGCGAGCAGGGTGTCGATGTCGGCTGGGTCGCCCAGGGCGTGCATATAGCGGTCTTCGCGCTGGCCGCTCTGGCGCGGGATCAGCAGGGCCAGGCCCCGGGAGATCAGGCGTTCGAGTTGGTGCACCACTTGTTCGCTGTCCTCGAAGTCGTGCATGCGCCCGCTGCGGGTCAGTAGTTCGTTGACGGTCTGCGGGCCGCGCAAAAACAGCAGGCCGCAGAGGATTACCTGGGCCGGCACCAGCTCCAGGGCTTTGTCCACGCGATGCTCCCAGCGGTCGGCGCGGCTGCCCATCACCAGGCGCGTGAAGCCCAGCCCTTCGAGCACCCGCAGGCTTTGGCCGACCTGGCCTTGGCTGAGGTTCATCACTGGCTCGCGGCTGGTCTTCTGGTTGCAGGCCAGGACGAGGGCATTGAGGGTCAGGGGGTAGGTTTCCGGGCTGGTGGCCTGCTTTTCGATCAGGGCGCCCAGAATCCGGATTTGCGTGGCGTCCAAGCGCTGCGGTGCGGGGGTGGTGTCTTCGGTGCTCATCGCGCGTTCCCTATGCTGTTCAAGCGGCCTAGCCTAATCCTTGCGCGGTAAAAGACAAGCCGCACCGTGGCCCGGGCATGGCTATAATCGCGCCACGTTCACCCCTTGCGAGATTGACATGACTATTTCCCTGCACGCCGCCTCCGTTCCTGTGTTCAAGCAAATGCTCAACGCCCTGAGCAACGTCCTCACCAAGGCCGAAGCCCACGCGAGCGCCAAGAACATCGACCCGGCCGTTTTCCTGCAATCGCGCCTGTACCCGGACATGTTCCCGCTGGTGCGCCAAGTGCAGATCGCCGTGGACTTCGCCAAAGGCGTCAGCGGCCGCCTGGCCCAGGTCGAACTGCCTAAGTACGACGACAGCGAAACCACCTTCGCCGAGCTGCAAGCACTGATCGCCAAGGTCCTGGCGTTCCTCGACGGCATCGCCCCGGCCCAGATCGACGGCAAGGAAGGCATCGAGATCATCACCCGCCAGGGCACGCCAAAAGAGAAGCGCTTTAGCGGCCAGGCCTACCTGCTGACCTACGGCTTGCCGCAGTTCTTCTTCCATGTCACCACCGCGTACGCGATCCTGCGCCACAACGGTGTGGAAGTGGGCAAGCGCGACTACATGGGCGCGTTCTAACCCCCCCCAGATGCACAAAAGCCCACCCCGGTTTGCGCCGGGGCGGGCTTTTTTGTGCCGTGAATGTCAGGCGGCGCGTTGCGCCTGTTCTTCCTGGGCCATGCACGCGGCGGCGGTAAAGAGCACGTCGGTGGAGGAGTTCAGCGCTGTTTCGGCCGAATCCTGCAACACGCCGATGATGAAACCGACAGCCACCACCTGCATGGCGACTTCGCTGGGGATGCCGAACAGGCTGCACGCCAGCGGAATCAGCAGCAGCGAGCCGCCGGCCACGCCCGAGGCGCCGCAGGCGCAGATCGCCGCGACCACACTGAGGAGGATGGCGGTGGGGATGTCCACGGTAATGCCCAGGGTGTGCACGGCGGCCAGGGTCAGCACGGTGATGGTGATCGCCGCGCCGGCCATATTGATGGTGGCGCCCAGGGGGATGGAGACCGAGTAGGTGTCTTCATGCAGGCCCAGGCGTTTGCTCAGCTCCAGGTTGACCGGGATGTTGGCCGCGGAGCTGCGGGTGAAGAACGCGGTGATACCGCTTTCGCGCAGGCAGGTGAACACCAGCGGGTAAGGGTTGCGGCGCAGTTTCCAGTAGACGATGGCCGGGTTCATCACCAGCGCCACGAACAGCATGGAGCCCAGCAGCACAGCCAGCAGTTGCAGGTAACCGAGCAGGGCGCCGAAACCGGAGGTGGCGAGGGTGGAGGCCACCAGGCCGAAGATCCCCAGGGGCGCAAAGCGGATGACGACGCGCACGATCAGGGTCACGCCGTTGGACAGGTCATCCAGCACCGTGCGGGTGGTTTGCCCGGCGTGGCGGATGGCGATGCCCATGCCGATGGCCCAGGTCAACACGCCGATGAAATTGGCGTTCATCAGGGCGCTGATGGGGTTGTCCACGGCGCTGAGCAGCAGGCTTTGCAGCACTTCGCTGATGCCACCGGGCGCGGTGACGGCCACGTCGTGGGTCGCCAGCACCAGGGTGGAGGGGAACAGCATGCTGGCGATCACCGCGACCACCGCGGCGGCGAAGGTGCCCAGCAGGTACAGGAACAGAATCGGGCGGATGTGGGTTTCCTGGCCGTGGCGGTGGTTGGCGATGGAGGCCATCACCAGGATGAACACCAGGATCGGGGCCACTGCCTTGAGCGCCGAGACAAAGACCTTGCCGATGAAGGCCGTGGACCGTGCCGCGTCGGGCAGCACCAGGGCCAGGGCGATACCGGCCAGCAGGCCGATGAGAATCTGGGTGACCAGGCTCATATTCTTGAGCTTGTGCAACAGGGAAGGGGCAGCAGTCATGGCGCTATCTCTGATTGTTAGGGGTGCTGTGATTCACGTGGGGCGTGCCAGCGGCGGCGCCATCCACGGGGGGTGTGGCGTTGGCAGGGGGCGGACTTTATCACAGCGTCAGCCAAGTCCTTCAGACCTGTGACGATCCGTCGCCGGAATGTTTTAGGGGGAATGCATCCGAAAGTCTCTGTTAAGCTGCGCCATCTTTTTCCATCTTCAGTCAGTGGGCCTTCGGGCTAGCGCTGGCGTTGCCGTTTGCGGAGTTTTTGCATGCTGTTGCCCATCCTTCTGTTGTCTGCCGCCGGGTTCACGG
The DNA here is from genome assembly GCF_059862525.1 of Pseudomonas sp. MF08875. Taxonomy (NCBI): domain Bacteria; kingdom Pseudomonadati; phylum Pseudomonadota; class Gammaproteobacteria; order Pseudomonadales; family Pseudomonadaceae; genus Pseudomonas; species Pseudomonas sp. MF08875. Next base: position 104,053 of record NZ_JCBCUW010000016.1, on the reverse strand, counting down.
TGCTAACCACGGAATTCATCATCGTCGGCCTGTTGCCCGCCATCGCCCGGGACCTGGACGTCAGCGTGCCCCAGGCCGGTTTGCTGGTGACCCTGTTCGCCTTTACCGTGGCCGCGTTCGGGCCGTTTCTCACCGCGTATTGCGCGCGGTTCGAGCGCAAGCGCCTGTTCGTCTCGGTGTTGGTGATGTTTGGCCTGGCCAATACCCTGGCGGCGCTGGCGCCTAATATCGGGGTGATGGCGTTGGCGCGGCTAGTGCCGGCGCTGGGGTTGCCGGTGTTTTGGGCGCTGGCCAGTGAAACGGCGGTGGGCATCGTCGGGCCGGCCTACGCCGGGCGGGCGATTGCGAAAATCGGCTTCGGCATCGTCTGCGCCACGGTGTTTGGCATCCCGGTGGGCACGCTGATTTCCGACGCGTTTGGCTGGCGCAGTGCGTTCGCCCTCCTGGCGGTGATCGCGTTCGCCAAGGCGCTGCTGCTGTTGGTCTACCTGCCCAGAACTGACCTGCATAAACAGCAGGTGAGTTTGCGCGAGCAATTCAAGATCCTGCGCGAGCCCTTGATGCAGGGGCATGTGCTGCTGTCGATCCTGGTGTTCAGCGGCATGTTCACCGCCTACACCTACCTGGCCGACATCCTCGAACGCCTGGCCGGTTTCGATGGCACCCTGGTGGGCTGGTGCCTGATGGGCTTTGGCGCGGTGGGGTTGATCGGCAACTCCCTGGGCGGGCGGATGGTCGATCGTCACCCGTTGATCGCTTCGATGGTGTTCTGCTTCTTTATGATCGGCGGCATGGTGGCCTTGGTGCCGAGTATTCACTCCACCCTGGGCCTGGCGGCCGCGATGGGCATCTGGGGTGTGACCCAGGCTGCGCTGTTTCTGGTTAGCCATGTGCGCTTGATGAAGGCCGCGCCCCACGCACCGGCCTTCGCCGCTTCGCTAAACATTGCCGGGGCGAACCTGGGCATTGGCCTGGGGGCGATGGTGGGAGGGCGGGTGATTGACACCCTCGGGCTGGGCAGCCTGGGCTTTGCCGCCGCCGGGTTTATCCTGCTGTCGATCCTGCTGGCGTTGGGCTTGATGCGCCTCAAACCGGCCCAGGCCTGTGCCTAAAGCGCGGTAAACAACTCGCGGCGGGCGCCTTCGGTAATGGCCACGATGCCGGGGTGCTTGACCTTGCGCTCCACGGAAATGGCATAGAACGACTCGCTTACCGCATCGGTCTGGCCGATCAACTCGACGCCGTACTGGCGTGTCACCTCGTCGGCAATCACGCTGGGGCTGATGAAAATGCCACTGCCCGATTGCCCGAACGCCTGCATCAAGGCGCTGTCGTCGAACTCACCAACGATGCGTGGCTGGATCTGTTGCTCGGCGAACCAGCGCAACAAACGGCTGCGCACTACGGTTTCCTGCCCGGGAATCAGCAGCGGTGCGCCATGCAGGCTGCGTGGGAAGTCCTGGCCATAGCGCTGGGCCAGGGCGGGGGTGGCGAAAAAACTGATACCGCATTCCCCCAGTTTCTGGCTGTAGCCCTTGATGTCCAGGTGCGAAGGCATGGGGCTGTCGGAGATCACCAAGTCCAGGCGCTGGATCGCCAGGTCGGCCAGCAGGCGTTCGAGTTTGTCTTCGCGGCAGGTGATGTGGATCGGCTCGCTCAGTTCCATGGTCGGGGCGATCAGGCGATAGACAATGGATTTGGGCACCACATCCGCCACGCCGACGCGAAACTGTACTTGCTGCTGGTTGGGTTGGGCGCGCAGCATGGCTTCGAGTTCGTTGCCGGTCTGGAACATCTGCTCGGCGTAGGGCAGGGCCTGGCGGCCGGCTTCGGTCAGCTCCAGTTGCCGGCCGACGCGGCGAAATAGCTCAAGGCCATAGGTTTGCTCCAGCAGGCTGATTTGCCCGCTGATGGTCTGGGGCGTGAGGTTCAGTTGCTCGCACGCGCGCACGATGCTGCCGGTTTTGGCCACGACCCAGAAGTAGTGCAGTTGCCGGTAGTTGAGCATAAGGGCGCCAATATTCGTAAAAAGCGAAGTATAGCTGCTGAAAATACGAATTTTACTGAAGTATTTGCCTCCTTAGAATGCCGCGCTATTGACGGGCCATCACTGGGCCCGGTTCAGGCCACTGAGGACACCCCACCATGAACATCAAAAAACTCGGCGCTGCGGCGCTGCTGGCAGCATCCTTGTTGGCGTTGGCCGGCTGCGACCAGGCCGAAAAAAGCGCCCAGCAGTTGATGGGCAAAGCCGCCGAAACCGCCAAGCAGGCGATCGACGATACACAAAAAGCCGCCGAGCAAGCCCTCGGCGACGCCACCGGCGGAATCATCAGCAAGCGCCAGACGCCTGCCGAAGACGATGAAAAACAATCCAGCACCTCGCAAGAAATCTAATTCGCGTACACCGAGTCAGGACTGACCCATGGACTATCTGTTACAGCTCGCTGCAAGCCCCACCGCGTGGGTGGCCTTGGCCACCCTGGTCGTCATGGAAATCGTGCTTGGCATCGATAACCTGATCTTTATCTCGATCCTGACCAACAAACTGCCCGAGCAGCATCGCGCCAAGGCGCGACGCATCGGTATCAGCATGGCGCTGATCCTGCGCCTGGGCCTGTTGAGTACCATCGCCTTTATCGTGCAGTTGACGGAGCCGGTGATCGACGTATTCGGCCATGCGTTCTCCTGGAAGGACATGATCCTGATCGCCGGCGGCCTGTTCCTGCTATGGAAAGCCACCACCGAAATCCACCACAGCATGGACCCTTACGAGCAGACCGAAGCGAGCGTCAGTTCCAAGGTGACCATCGGTTTTGCTGCGGCCATTGGCCAGATCCTGATGCTCGACCTGGTGTTTTCCATCGACAGCATCATTACGGCGGTGGGCATGACCGAGCACTTGCCGATCATGATTATCGCGGTGGTGGTCTCGGTGCTGGTGATGCTGCTGGCGGCCGAGCCTTTGGCCAAGTTCATCAATGACAACCCGACGGTGGTGATGCTGGCGCTGGGCTTCTTGATAATGATCGGCATGACGCTGATTGCCGAAGGCTTCGGCGCCCATGTGCCCAAAGGCTACGTCTACGCCGCCATGGCGTTCTCGGCCGTGATCGAGTGCTTGAATATGCTGTCGCGCCGGGCGCGGCAAAAGCGTAGCGCCGAACAGGCCTGACGCGAACCACGAAAAACGGCCGCCTGCGCTAATCGCGTGGCGGCCGTTTTTTTATGGGGATTTTGCAGGGTTTCTCAGTGGGCGTTTGCCGGGCGTGCAGGGGTTTTCTTCAGGGGCGTGGGGCGAGGTTCCGTGTGCGGGTGATGGTGCCGGCGGGCGATGCGCAGCACGCCCCATAACATCGCGGTGGCGACGGCGAGCCAGCTGAAAATCAGCAGTGTGATAGTGGTTGCCAGGCCCATGAGTGCCTCCTTTGCCCCGTCGCGGGGCCTACGCTCTTTACAGGGGACAGTCTAGTCTGTGCAGTGTTTCAGGCTATTGACCAATGGTCGTGTGCGCTCAACTTGTTTGCTCTATCGAGGCTGGGCAACTGGCGCTTAAGGCTATAGGGGCCCTATGATCGGGGGCCGAGCCGGGTGCCTGTCTGCCTGGTGTGTTCAAGAGAGTGATGATGTTGCCTGTATTTTCTCGATTTAAATTTGTGCTGCTCGCGGGTGCTTGTGTCCTGGGCCTGATGGGCTGTGCGGGCAGTCCAAGGCCCGGCTTGCAGGGGTTGCCGGAGCGCGTTGAGCTGACGGGGCTGCCGTTCTTCCGGGGCGATGCCTATCAGGGTGGGCCACAGGTGCTGGCCAGCATGATTTCCCAGCAGGGCATCGTGATTACACCGGGGTTGCTGCTCAAGTCCCTGCACTTGCCGGGCGCCGAGGCGCAACTGGAGCAAAACCTCCAGGTCGCGGCCCGGGATTTCGGCATGGTGGTCTATCCCCTGGACAACACCCTGGCGCAGGTTCTGACTCAGGTGGCCGCTGGCTATCCGGTGATGGTGCGCATAACTGAAGGGTCGGCGTTCTGGGCAGAGCCGCGTTACGCCATAGTCGCCGGCTACAACCGGCACAAACAAACGATACTGCTGCGCTCGGGGATGAACCGACGCCTGGTGATGGGGTTTGGCAGCTTTGAGTCTGCCTGGGACAGTGCCGGGCATTGGGCGATTTTGGTCCAGGGGCCGACGCAGATCCCGGCCAAGGTCGATTCACAGCGGTGGCTCAAAGCCGCGGCTGACTTGGCCCAGGCTGGGCAAGAGCAAGCGGCGGCCAGAGCGGTCAAGGCCCTGGGCGCCCACTGAAGCAAGCAAAAAACGGCACATCGAGTGCCGTTTTTTCATCTGCAGCTCGCCTTACTTGGCAGCTTCCACCAGGCCGGTTTGACGGGCCTTGAGGTTCTTGTCCGCTTTATAGCGCAGCGCGACATCCGGCACGTCACCGCTTATCCCGGTCTCAACCCACTTGCGGATGCGGCTGGCATCGGCGAAGTGGGTGTATTTGCCAAAGGCGTCCAGTATCACCAGCGCCACTGGGCGCTGGCCCATGGTGGTCACCAGCACTAGGCAATGGCCGGCCTGGTTGGTGAAACCGGTCTTGGTCAGTTTGATGTCCCAGTTCTCTCGGTTCACCAAATGGTCTGTGTTACGAAAGCCCAGGGTGTAGTTGGGCTTGCGGAAGGTCACGGTTTTCTCCTTGGTGGTGCTCAGCTCACTCAGCAGTGGGTACTTGCGGGCGGCCAGCAGCAACTTGCTCAGGTCGCGGGCAGTGGACACGTTCTGAGTAGACAGCCCGGTAGGCTCGACATAGTGGGTGCTGCTCATACCCAGGGCCTTGGCCTTGGCGTTCATCGCGGCAATGAACGCGGCGTAACCGCCGGGATAATGGTGGGCGAGGCTGGCGGCGGCACGGTTTTCCGAGGACATCAGGGTTATCAGCAGCATGTCCCGGCGGCTCAACTCGCTGTTGAGCTTGACCCGGGAAAACACACCTTTCATTTCCGGTGTATTGCTGATGGAGACCGAAATGTACTCATCCATGGATTGTTTGGCTTCCAGTACGACCAGCCCGGTCATCAACTTGGTGACTGAAGCGATGGGCACCACGACGTCGGGGTTGCTTGAGTAGATGATTTTGTTGGTCTGTAAATCCAGCAGCATGGCGCTGCCGGAAGCGATATGGAGTTGGGAGGTGTCGCGGGGGGCTTCTATGGTTTCACGAGCGACGACGCTCGAGGTAATGGCAGCGCCTGTAAATGCAAACAATAAGCTGAGGATCGAAATACGAATTTTCACGCAGGTGCGCTCACTCAAAAATGGGTACGCCGTTATGCAACGGGCTTTTCTCATTAAAACGTTACATTTTATGAGTATGTGCGAGAAAAGCGAAAGGCGCCCGTAAAGCTTGGGTAATACGCGGGTGTCTGTTAGGTCGGTACCGGTTCTGTCGCCCTCTTTTTCGAGAAAGCCCGCACTGGGCGGGCTGTGCGGGTAGTTCAGTCCTCTTTCGGGACAACCCAGGAAACCTGCACGCCGCCATCCTCACGGTGCACCAGGGTGACATTGTCGGCTTCGTCAATGTCTTCCAGCAGTTGTGTCCAATCGTCAGAGGACTCGTCAGGGGATTTGTGGATCACGGCACGCTTGGAGGTTTGCGCGCCGGTGGAATTGATGATTTTCTGAATCCGAGTGGCAAGCAGCTCATAAGACGTAGGTGGCTTGGGGGTTGCGGCTTTCTTGGCCATGGGTAAGTCTCGCTTTACTGTTTAAATATACAGTATATGGCGTTTGCTTCATTTGACAAGATGACCAGTGCGCAAATTTTGGCTTCGGGCGCCCACAAAAAAACCGGCGCTCATGACAAGCGCCGGTTTTTTGAGGGGCGGGCTGCTGGCCGGCGATCAGCCGTGCAGGGTTTCCGCCGCGTAAAGGGTGTTTTCAAGCAGGCAGGCACGGGTCATCGGGCCGACGCCGCCAGGGACGGGTGTGATCCAGCCGGCACGGGGCAGGGCGGTCTCGTAGACCACATCGCCTACCAACTTGCCGTCTTCCTGGCGATTGATACCAACGTCGATCACGATCGCGCCTTCCTTGATCCACTCACCTTTCACTAGGCCGGGTTTACCGGCAGCCACGACAACGAGATCAGCGCGGCCAACGTGGCCGGCGAGGTCCTTGGTGAAGCGGTGGGTGACGGTGACGGTGCAGCCGGCGAGCAGCAGCTCCATCGCCATTGGCCGGCCAACGATGTTGGAAGCCCCCACGACAACGGCGTTCATGCCATACAGGTCTGCGCCTGTGCTTTCCAAAAGGGCCATGATGCCCTTGGGAGTGCACGGGCGCAGCAAGGGAATGCGCTGGGCAAGGCGCCCTACGTTGTAAGGGTGGAAGCCGTCGACGTCTTTGTCCGGGCGAATGCGTTCTAACAGCTTGGACGCGTCCAGATGCTCGGGCAGGGGCAGTTGCAGTAGCACCCCGTCGATGTTCGGGTCGTCATTAAGACGGTCGATTAGGTCAGTCAGGGCCTGCTGGGTGGTATCGCTGGGCAGGTCATAGGCCTGGGAGAGGAAGCCAACCTCTTCACAGTCTTTACGCTTGTGCGAGACATAAACCTGAGAGGCAGGATCGCTGCCGACCAGAATCACCGCGAGGCCAGGCGTGCGCAGGCCTTGCTGGCTACGCTCGGCGACACGTTTGGCGATCTGCTGGCGCAGGCTGGCGGCGATTGATTTGCCGTCGATTAGTTGTGCAGTCATTGCGCGTGATTAACCATCGAGAGGGAGAAGAAAAGAGGCCGCATTCTCGCATGCCAGGACGTGAGGGCAAAGGCGCTTGGTCTGCAAATTCCCCTAACCCCTTTAATTAAATGAATTTTTTTTAAAAAAGAGTTGACGACCTTTAGGCTCACCTATAACATTCGTCGCACTTGTCGGGCACAGCCTAGCACTGGTTGAGAAGGTCGAGCTGAATCGAAGTTTGATTTGGTAAGGCTGAAAGCACTTGGTTTGTAATCGTCAAAGAATACAGATTAACAAGGCGCCCGTAGCTCAGCTGGATAGAGCATCCGCCTTCTAAGCGGATGGTCGCAGGTTCGAGTCCTGCCGGGTGCGCCATTAGGCAGCTTTGGCACAAGTAACGCAACATGGCAATATGGTGGGCGTAGCTCAGTTGGTAGAGCACGGGATTGTGACTCCCGTTGTCGAGGGTTCGATCCCCTTCGTCCACCCCATATTTAGAAAGGCGCCAGGCTAAATAGTCTGGCGTCTTTGCTTTAAGAGCTTGATACGCGGATGTGGTGGAATTGGTAGACACACTGGATTTAGGTTCCAGCGCCGCAAGGTGTAAGAGTTCGAGTCTCTTCATCCGCACCAAACAAGTAGCTATTGGCTAACAAAAAGCGGCGCAGCACCTGAAAAGGGCTGCGCCGTTTTCGTTTCAGGGCATGGTAGTTCTGGGGTGCGTGTTTTGGTGAAAAAGGGTTCTTGGCGTTCATCATTGTGTTTCTTGATGCTGCACGGGTGTTCGTCGGTCTCCTTGTTGGGTCGATAGTCGGGTTCTGGCGTGTGTTCTTCTATATATAGAAGGGTTGGTTCAGGGATTTGGCGCGATTTGCTGTATTTGCTCTCGGGATAGGCCTACTGGCTTATGTCTATCCATAAATGGTCTGCTGTTTTTTACCCTTTTTCAGTAGGGTGACTTCTTGAGTTCGACCCTCTAGAATGCATGCCCTTGATTCTGGGGTCGGAAACGGCCGGCTAACGTCTGTGCAACGAGGAATATCCATGCAAGTTTCTGTTGAAAATACTTCTGCTCTTGAGCGCCGCATGAGCATCACCGTGCCAGCTGAGCGCATTGAGACCCAGGTCAACAAGCGTCTGCAGCAGACCGCCCAAAAGGCCAAGATTGCAGGTTTCCGCCCTGGCAAGGTGCCAATGAGCGTGATTCGTCAGCGTTATGAAGCTGATGCTCGCCAGGAAGCGGTCGGTGACGTGATCCAAGCTTCCTTTTATGAAGCCGTGGTTGAGCAAAAGCTGAACCCTGCTGGCGCGCCTTCCGTAGAGCCAAAGGTTCTGGAGAAGGGCAAGGATCTGGAATACGTTGCTACTTTTGAAGTGTTCCCAGAGTTCACTGTTGCCGGTTTCGATTCGATTGCTGTTGAGCGCCTGAGTGCTGACGTGACCGATGCGGACTTGGACAAGATGCTGGAAATCCTGCGCAAGCAAAATGTGCGCTTTGAGCTGGCTGATCGTGCTGCGCAGAACGAAGATCAATTGAACATCGATTTCGTCGGTAAGGTTGACGGCGAAGTGTTCGCTGGCGGTTCCGCTAAGGGCACTCAACTGGTATTGGGTTCCGGTCGCATGATCCCTGGCTTTGAAGATGGTTTGGTTGGCGCCAAGGCCGGTGAAGAGCGTGTATTGAGCCTCACTTTCCCGGCCGACTATCAGAACCTTGACCTGGCTGGTAAAACTGCTGAGTTCACCGTTACCGTGAACACCGTGTCTGAGCCGAAATTACCTGAGTTGACCGAGGAATTCTTCGCCCAGTTCGGTATCAAGGAAGCAGGTATCGACGGTTTCCGCGCCGAAGTTCGTAAGAACATGGAGCGTGAATTGCGTCAGGCGATCAAGTCCAAGGTCAAGAATCAGGTAATGGATGGTCTGCTGGCCACCAACCCGATCGAAGTGCCGAAGGCATTGCTCGACAACGAAGTCAATCGCCTGCGCGTACAGGCCGTTCAGCAGTTCGGTGGCAACATCAAGCCCGACCAATTGCCGGCTGAGCTGTTTGAAGAGCAAGCCAAGCGCCGCGTCGTGCTGGGCCTGATCGTGGCTGAAGTGGTCAAGCAATTCGACCTCAAACCGGACGAAGATCGCGTTCGCGAGCTGATCCAGGAAATGGCTTCTGCTTATCAGGAGCCAGAGCAAGTCGTGTCTTGGTACTACAAGAACGATCAGCAAATGAACGAAGTCCGTTCGGTTGTGCTGGAAGAACAAGTTGTGGATACTGTTCTGCAGAAGGCTAGCGTGACCGACAAATCGGTCTCTTACGAAGAAGCGGTCAAGCCGGCAGAAGCAGCACAAGCCGACTGATATCTGATTCGTTTGAAAATACACACATAAGCCAGCCTCGCGCTGGCTTATGTGTATTCAAGACATGACTATTTGGGAGTGACTGCAGGACATGTCCCGCAATTCTTATTATCAGCAGAGTTCTGACATCCAGGCCGCAGGCGGCCTGGTCCCGATGGTAGTCGAGCAGTCCGCCCGTGGCGAACGCGCCTATGACATCTATTCGCGCCTCCTCAAGGAGCGCGTGATCTTCCTGATTGGCCCCGTAGAAGACTACATGGCCAATCTGGTTGTGGCGCAACTGCTGTTCCTTGAAGCGGAAAACCCGGACAAGGACATCCATCTCTACATCAACTCGCCAGGTGGTTCCGTAACGGCAGGGATGTCGATCTACGACACCATGCAGTTCATCAAGCCTGACGTTTCCACCATGTGTATTGGCCAGGCCTGTAGCATGGGTGCATTCCTGCTCGCCGGTGGCGCAGCGGGCAAACGCCACTGCCTGCCTAACTCGCGGATGATGATTCACCAGCCGCTGGGTGGTTTCCAGGGGCAGGCGTCGGACATCGACATCCATGCCAAGGAAATCCTGTCCATTCGTCACCGTCTCAATACTTTGCTGGCTCATCACACCGGTCAAAGCCTCGAAACCATCGAGCGTGACACCGAGCGTGACAACTTCATGAGTGCAGAGCGAGCGGCTGAATATGGCCTGATCGACTCGGTGCATGCAAAGCGCAATATGCCCGCCTAAGTAGCCTGGATGCGGGTGGTTGGTTTAACTGACCACCTGCGGACTTGAAAAAGCCCGCAATAGCCTTCATCTTGTGTTGCAAGCCTATCGGATTTGGATCGATCGAATGACTGACACCCGCAACGGCGAGGACAACGGCAAACTGCTTTATTGCTCCTTCTGTGGCAAAAGCCAGCATGAAGTGCGCAAATTGATTGCCGGCCCCTCGGTCTTTATCTGCGACGAGTGCGTCGACCTGTGCAACGACATCATCCGTGAGGAGGTGCAGGAAGCACAGGCCGAAAGCAGCGCGCATAAATTGCCTTCGCCTAAAGAAATTAGCGGCATCCTTGACCAGTATGTGATTGGTCAAGAGCGTGCAAAAAAGGTTCTGGCCGTAGCGGTGTACAACCACTACAAGCGTTTGAACCAGCGTGACAAGAAAAATGACGACGTCGAACTCGGCAAAAGCAATATCTTGCTGATCGGCCCGACAGGTTCAGGCAAGACCCTGCTGGCCGAAACATTGGCCCGCCTGCTGAATGTGCCGTTCACCATCGCTGACGCAACCACGCTCACCGAAGCCGGTTACGTGGGGGAGGATGTCGAAAACATCATTCAGAAGCTGCTGCAGAAGTGTGATTACGACGTAGAGAAAGCCCAGATGGGTATTGTCTATATCGATGAAATCGACAAGATTTCCCGCAAATCTGACAATCCGTCCATCACCCGGGATGTTTCCGGTGAAGGCGTGCAGCAGGCACTGTTGAAACTGATCGAAGGTACTGTCGCCTCCGTTCCGCCTCAAGGTGGTCGTAAGCATCCTCAACAGGAATTTCTGCAGGTCGACACGCGCAACATCCTGTTTATCTGTGGCGGTGCATTCTCGGGGCTGGAAAAGGTTATTCAGAACCGTTCCACTCGCGGCGGCATCGGCTTCGGTGCAGAGGTTCGCAGCAAGGAAGAGGGCAAAAAAGTCGGCGAATCCCTGCGTGAAGTTGAGCCTGACGATTTGGTCAAGTTCGGCTTGATTCCGGAGTTCGTAGGTCGGTTGCCGGTTCTGGCAACCCTGGACGAACTGGACGAGGCTGCTTTGATGCAGATCCTCACCGAGCCCAAGAATGCCTTGACCAAGCAGTATGCCAAGCTGTTTGAGATGGAAGGCGTTGATCTTGAGTTCCGTGCCGATGCCCTCAAGTCGGTCGCCAAACGCGCCCTTGAGCGTAAGACTGGTGCTCGCGGCCTGCGCTCCATCCTTGAAGGTGTACTGCTCGACACTATGTATGAAATCCCCTCGCAGTCTGAGGTGAGCAAAGTAGTGATCGACGAAAGCGTCATAGAAGGCAAGTCCAAGCCACTGTATATCTACGAAAACAGTGAGCCGACCGCCAAGGCAGCGCCAGACGCCTAAGCGTCACCCTGCTGGAATAAAGAAGGGGCCTTCGGGCCCCTTTGCTTTTACTGTCTTTAAGTGACGCCTTGGAGCTTGTTTTTTTTCAGGGCTGCCCCCATCTTGGCTTCAAGCTTACATCCATCTGTTTACGGCCTTATGGCCGCCGTAGAGGCGAAATCATGAAGACAACCATCGAATTGCCTCTCCTGCCATTGCGTGATGTTGTGGTCTATCCGCACATGGTTATCCCGCTGTTCGTGGGGCGTGAGAAATCTATCGAAGCCCTCGAGGCCGCGATGACGGGCGACAAGCAGATTCTCCTGCTCGCCCAGCGAAATCCCGCTGATGATGATCCTGATGAAGACGCTCTCTATCGTGTAGGCACCGTTGCAACGGTCCTGCAGTTGCTCAAACTGCCCGATGGCACCGTGAAGGTGTTGGTAGAAGGAGAGCAGCGTGGCACCGTGGAGCGCTTCAGTGAAGTTGATGGGCATTGCCGTGCTCAAGTCGCGCTGATTGAAGAGGCGGACGCTCCCGAGCGTGAGTCGGAAGTCTTCGTGCGCAGCCTGCTGTCGCAATTTGAGCAGTACGTACAGTTGGGTAAGAAAGTGCCTGCCGAGGTACTGTCTTCGCTCAACAGCATCGATGAGCCCGGTCGCCTGGTGGATACCATGGCGGCGCATATGGCGCTCAAGATCGAACAGAAGCAGGAAATACTCGAGATTATCGACCTGTCTGCTCGGGTCGAGCATGTATTGGCGTTGTTGGACGCCGAAATTGATCTGCTACAGGTTGAAAAGCGCATTCGTGGGCGCGTGAAGAAGCAGATGGAGCGCAGTCAGCGCGAGTACTACCTGAATGAGCAAATGAAGGCCATTCAGAAAGAATTGGGTGACGGTGACGAAGGTCACAATGAAATTGAAGAGCTGAAAAAGCGTATCGATGCTGCCGGGTTGCCGAAAGATGCAATGACCAAGGCTATGGCTGAGCTGAACAAGCTCAAACAAATGTCGCCGATGTCGGCTGAGGCAACAGTCGTACGTACGTATATCGACTGGTTGGTTCAAGTTCCTTGGAAGGCCCAGAGCAAGGTGCGCCTGGACTTGGCACGTGCCGAAGACATTCTCGACGCTGACCACTATGGCCTTGAAGAGGTCAAGGAACGGATTCTTGAGTACCTCGCCGTACAAAAACGAGTGAAGAAGATCCGCGGCCCTGTGCTGTGCTTGGTCGGCCCTCCTGGTGTAGGTAAAACCTCTTTGGCTGAGTCGATTGCCCACGCAACAAACCGTAAATTCGTACGCATGGCCCTTGGCGGTGTGCGAGACGAGGCAGAAATTCGTGGTCATCGACGGACATACATCGGTTCGATGCCGGGAAGATTGATTCAAAAAATGACGAAAGTGGCGGTGCGCAACCCGCTGTTCTTGCTCGACGAAATCGACAAGATGGGCAACGACATGCGTGGCGATCCGGCCTCGGCATTGCTCGAGGTGCTTGATCCTGAGCAGAACCACAATTTCAACGACCACTACCTTGAAGTCGATTACGACCTCTCCGATGTGATGTTCCTGTGCACGGCGAACTCCATGAACATTCCGGCAGCCTTGCTTGACCGGATGGAAGTCATCCGTCTGCCGGGTTACACGGAGGATGAGAAGATCAACATCGCAGTCAAATACCTCTCACCCAAGCAGATTCAGGCCAATGGCTTGAAAAAGGGCGAGCTGGAATTTGACGCGGAGGCGATTCGCGACATTATCCGCTACTACACACGCGAGGCCGGTGTGCGTGGGTTGGAGCGCCAGATTGCCAAGGTGTGTCGTAAGGCGGTCAAGGAACATGCGTTGGAAAAGCGCTTCTCGGTGAAAGTCACTGCTGACTTGCTTGAGCATTTCCTCGGTGTGCGCAAATTCCGTTATGGTCTTGCTGAGCAGCAGGACCAGATCGGCCAGGTGACAGGCCTTGCCTGGACTCAGGTGGGCGGCGAACTGTTGACTATCGAAGCGGCCGTAGTGCCTGGTAAAGGTCAGCTCATCAAGACCGGTTCGCTGGGCGATGTGATGGTCGAGTCGATCACCGCAGCCCTGACGGTCGTACGCAGTCGTGCGAAAAGTCTGGGTATTCCCCTGGACTTCCACGAGAAGCGTGATACTCACATCCACATGCCGGAAGGGGCCACCCCCAAGGATGGGCCGAGCGCCGGTGTGGGTATGTGCACGGCCTTGGTGTCGGCGCTGACCGGGATTCCTGTACGTGCGGATGTAGCCATGACCGGTGAAATCACTTTGCGTGGCCAGGTGCTCGCTATTGGAGGTCTGAAAGAAAAACTGTTGGCGGCTCATCGCGGTGGAATCAAAACCGTGATAATCCCGGAAGAGAACGTTCGTGATCTGAAGGAAATTCCTGACAACATCAAGCAAGATCTTCAGATTAAACCGGTTAAATGGATTGACGAAGTCCTGCAAATTGCGCTGCAATACGCGCCGGAGCCCTTGCCGGATGTGGCTCCCGAGATAGTTGCAAAGGATGAAAAGCGCGAGTCTGACTCTAAGGAAAGAATTAGCACGCATTAGTACGTATTAGCCTGGGGGGCTTCCTTGACAGCTTTTTAGAGCCCTTGTTATAAAGCGGCTCTTAGGTGCCTGTAGGCCACTCAGCACTCGTTTTTGCTTTTACCAAAAAACTTAGAATCATACTCAATAGATATAAGGGGACTTACGAGTGAACAAGTCGGAATTGATCGAAAAAATCTCTGAAAAAGCTCAAATCTCGAAAGCTACTGCTGGCGTTGTGCTGGACGCAGTGATCGAATCCGTTACTGGCGCACTCACGGCCGGCGACTCTGTTGTACTGGTTGGTTTCGGTACTTTCTCCGTGACTGATCGTCCAGCTCGCATTGGTCGTAACCCACAGACCGGTAAGACACTGGAAATCGCAGCCGCTAAAAAGCCAGGCTTCAAAGCCGGTAAAGCGCTGAAAGAAGCTGTCAACTAAGCCTCCTTCAGGTTTTTTACCTATCCGGGTCGGGGTCATTCCTGACTTGGCAGCGGAGCGGCAGTCCAGTGAGTCAAACGACTTGCTGTGACGCCGGGAGCGCGGATTCGGCTCCCTCTGCTCCGCCAGTTACGAGAAGGCGCATCCTCGGATGCGCCTTTCTTCTATCCGGATTCTACCCACGCTCCACGGTTGTCTAATTTGAAGTACAACCGTTTCTGGGGGACGCATGCTGCAGAATATCAGGGACAATTCACAAGGCTGGATTGCCAAAACCATTATCGGGATCATCGTTGTATTGATGGCATTCACCGGTATCGAGGCCATTTTCCAGGCAACGACCAACAGCCAGGACGCCGCCAAGGTCAATGGTGACGAAATCAGTCAGAACGAGCTGAGCCAGGCGGTCGACATGCAACGTCGGCAACTGATGCAGCAACTGGGCAAGGATTTCGATGCGTCCTTGCTCGACGAACAGATGCTGCGTGAAAGCGCGCTCAAAGGGCTGATCGACCGCAAGCTGTTGCTGCAAGGCGCAGACAAGTCGAAGTTCGCCATCTCCGAGCCGGCGCTGGATCAGGTGATCCTGACCATGCCGGAGTTTCAGGTCGATGGTGCATTCAACGCCGAGCGTTTTGACCAGGTGATCCGTCAGTTGGGCTATAGCCGCCTGCAATTCCGCCAGATGTTGGCCCAGGAAGTGCTGATCGGTCAGGTTCGTGCTGGCTTGGCCGGCAGTGCCTTCGTCACCGACGCCCAGGTACTGGCGTTTGCCCGTCTGGAAAAACAGACCCGTGACTTCGCTTCGTTGAACGTCAAGGCGGACCCGGATGCGGTCAAGTTGACCGACGAAGAGGTCAAGGCCTACTACGACGAGCACGCCAAGGAGTTCATGACGCCGGACCAGGTGGTCATCGATTACCTGGAGTTGAAGAAAGCTTCGTTCTTCGACCAGGTCACTGTCAGCGACGAACAGTTGCAAGCCCAATATCAGAAAGAAACCGCAAACCTGGCTGAACAACGCCGTGCCGCGCACATTCTGATTGAGGTCAACGACAAGCTGAACGAAGCGCAGGCCAAGGCCAAGCTTGAAGAAGTTCAGCAGCGCCTGGCCAAGGGTGAAAGCTTCGAGGCCCTGGCCAAGGAGTTCTCCCAGGACCCAGGTTCTGCCACCAACGGTGGTGACCTCGGTTACGCCGCTCCAGGCGTCTATGACCCCGCGTTTGAGACGGCGCTGTATGCCCTGGGCAAAGATCAGGTTTCAGCCCCGGTGCGCACCGATTTTGGCTGGCATCTCATCAAACTGTTGGGTGTAGAAGCGCCTGAAGTGCCGAGCTTCGCCAGCCTGAAAGACAAGCTGACCCGTGAACTCAAAGCCCAACAGGTCGAGCAGCGTTTCGTCGAGGCGACCAAGCAATTGGAAGACTCCTCCTTTGAAGCGTCTGACCTAGCCCAGCCTGCGCAAGAGCTCAAGCTGACCGTGCACACCTCCGCGCCGTTTGGTCGCGAAGGGGGCGAGGGGGTGGCTGCCAGCCGTACCGTGGTGCAGGCTGCGTTCAGTCCGGAAGTGTTGGATGAAGGTGCTAACAGCACCGCCATCGAACTGGACCCGGAAACGGTCGTAGTCGTGCGGGTCAAGGAGCACCGCAAGCCTGAGCAATTGCCGCTCGACGCCGTGTCCGCGAGCATCCGCGCACAGTTGGCCAAAGAGCACGCCAGCGCTGCGGCCAAGACTAAGGCTGAGGAGTTGATCGCCAGCCTGCGTGATGGCAAGACGCCGTTGAACGGTCAGGACTGGAAAGTCGTGCAAGCGGCGACCCGCAGCCAGGAAGGGATCGACCCTACTGTGTTGCAGGCGCTGTTCCGCATGCCTAAGCCTGTATCCAAGGACAAGCCGAACTTCAGCAGCGTCACGCTGGCGGACGGCAGCCTGGTGATCGTGCGCCTGGACGGCGTGAACGAAGCGGCCGCCCCGAGCGAGGACGAGAAGGCACAGATTCGTCGCTTCCTGGCTTCGCGGATTGGTCAGCAGGACTTCACGGCTTACCGCAAGCAATTGGAAAATGAAGCAGACATCAAGAAGTTCTGATGCCTGACTGAGTGTTCGCGCTGTAAAAAAGACCCCGGCCGCAATGCCGGGGTCTTTTTTGTGCCGTACTCAGCGAACGCTTGGGAAGCCGTGGGCCCGGGCGTCCACGGCGCTTTTCGCGAGCACGGCGTGCCGCCGCGCCCCGATGACCTGGCGGACCACGCCTGCGTTGCGGGTATTTATCGATCATCTGTGTGCGCGACTTTTTCCGGCCACCCTCGGGGCGTAAGCTGGGCGTCGCGCTTAAAGGAAGCGCCCCTGTGTATCGATCTGTTGCACAATACGCCCCGAACCGTTTTGCTCAGGATGCTCAATGTTTAATTCATTCCACAGGCGTGCCTTGCTCCTGGCGCTGGTGATGGCAGGCGTAGCCGGTTGCTCGTCGAAGAAAACCGCCATTTACGAACATGAAAACTTCGCCCAGTCCGGCACCTTTTCGCGCAACTACCCGGTCAGCGACACCGCCAGTTGCGAGGCCGCGCGCCGTGCGCTGCTCAGCCAGGGTTACATCATCACCAGCAGCGACCCCAAACTCATCAGCGGGCACAAAAGCTTTCAACAGACCGGCGACACTCACATGGAGATCAGCTTCAGCGTGGTCTGCGCCGAAGACGGCAGCGCCGGACACCATGCCACGATGTTCGCCAATGCCCTGCAGGACCGTTATGCGCTGAAGAAGATCAACAACTCCGCCAGCCTGGGCGTTGGGGTGTTGGGTTCGGTGTCGATGCCGATCGGCTCCACCGATGATTCGATGGTCAAGGTCGCCAGCGAGACGGTGTCCTCGCCCAAGTTCTACGAGCGCTTCTTCGCTTTGGTGGAAGTCTTCCTACCCGCTCAGGTGAAGGAAGCTGCCCATATCCCGGAAAAACCCCAGGCCGACCTCGGTATGCCAGAAGCCGCGACTGCAGAGCCTGCACCGCTTGAACCGCCGACGCCCGCGCCGGCCGTGGAGCCTGCGCCCGTGGCCCCGGTGGAGCCCGCCCCGGTAGAGCCTGCATCGCTACCGCAGGAAGCCGCGCCGGCGGCCTCGCAACCGCTGGCGCCACCGGTCGAAGCGGCGCCGATTGCCCCGGCCGCGGCCCCTGAACCGGCCCCTGAACCGGCCCCTGAGCCAACCCCGCAACCGGCGCCAGACAGCATCACCCCCCCTGTGCAGGACAGCAGCCTGCCGCCGCCCACAGAACCGATCCCGGCATTGCCGGGCAGCGGGCAGTAACCTCGGGTCGCCACGGGCTTGGGCGGGGTCGGATCGACTTAGCAGCGGCTGATGGCCGGCCCCCGGTAAATCGCCAACAGCCTGTTGCGTTTAAGAGCTACAGGCGCGATTCATTTTTCCTTCACATCCTCGCCCTATGCTCAAACCCAGACTCAGCGAACCCAGAGGTTTGGACAATGGACGACTATCAGGAAGAACTGCTCGAATTCCAGGCGTTTGAACACGACCCGAGCGAGGACGCTACGGAGCTTTGAGCCGCAAGCGGCAAGCAGGTTCGGCACTTGCAGCTAGCCGCTTGCGGCTCCCCCTCCTATCCGTTGCGCCCGGCGAAATTCCCCCGGCGTTTGGCTATTCCACCGTTTGAACGCGCGTTGGAAGGCTTCGGCCGAGGCGAAGCCGAGCAGGTAGGCGATTTCGCCGAACGCCAGTTCGGTGTCGCGGATGTAGGTCATGGCCAGGTCGCGGCGGGTGTCGTTGAGGATGGCGCGAAATTGCGTGCCTTCTTCGGCGAGTTTGCGGCGCAGGGTCCAGGTCGGCAGTTTCAGGCGGGCTGCCACTTCTTCCAGGTCGGGTTCCCGACCGCCACTGAGCAATGGCCCCAGCAGGGCGATGATGCGTTCGCGCAGGCTGCGGGTGCGGGTCAGTTGTTCCAGTTCCCGTTCGCATAATTGCAGCAAGTGCCGCCAGGTACTGGGGCAGTGCACCGGGTTGCGTAGAGCCAGGCTAGCCTGGCCCAGGCGCAGCTGGTTGTGCTCGGCGGCAAAATACAGCGGGCAATTGCCGAGCACGGCATAGGCCTGGCGGTAGGGCGGCTCAGTGAATTCGATGTCGATGCGTTCGGCCAGCAGGGTTTGCCCGGCGACGCGGGACAACTGCTGCAACCAACTGGTGATGATCGAATCCACCACGAAGCGGTTGTAGGCGTTGTAGGGGCTGATGGAGTAAAAGCGCAGCCACGCGCCTCGGGCATCTTCATGGAAGCTCGATTGGCCGCGGTAGTTGGTGCCGTACAACGCTTCAAAGCGAATCAGGCAGCGGGCCGCCTCGCGCACGGTGGGCGCCTGGGCGGCGGTGACGCCGGCCAGCCCCAGTTGCTCCAGGCGACTGAGCCGGCCCATGCGCAGGCCCAGGGCCGCATCGTCGGTCAATTGAATGGCGGCGTGGCCCAGGCGCATGTAGCGCGGGATCGACAGCCGCGCCCCCGCTTGCCCGAGCCTGGCGCTGTCCAAACCGTATTGATCGAGCAGCGGTTGCGGGTTCAGGCCATGGCTGGCCACGGCGTCGGCCAGGCTTTGGACGAAGCCCACCGACAAGTCCCCGAGGCGCATCGGCTGGGGTTTCATGGCTTACAACCAGAGGTTGAGCAGGCGCGCCACGGGGGCGCTTGGCGCTGTGAAGGCCTGGGCGCCCTGGCGGATCACGCTGATTCCGCCCAGGCGTTGTTCCCAGAACTGGCCGTGGCTGAACACGCTGACGCTCGCGGTGCCCTGTTGGCCGAGCAGGGGCGCCAGTTGCGCCGGGGCCAGCCCGGCGCCTTGCCACGGGGCCAGCCCTGTGAAGGCCACCGGCGCGGCCACCAGTTTCACGCCTTGGGCATCGAGTTGGCGGTAGTTCTGCAGTTCGGTGCTGGCGTTACCCAGCAACAGGCCCAAGGGCCCGGCGGGGGTGGGGAAGACCTGCAACGGCTGCGCCTCGGCGCCGGGCCGGGCCTGACGTTGGGGCTGGCCGATGGGGAGGCCGTCGCGGCCGAATACCAGCGCGCTGTTGTAGAGCGCGCCGCTGCCAACGACCAGTACGCCGTTGCGCACGCTGGGCTCGGGCAGTACCACGGAGCCGGCCACCAGGGTTACGCCGAATTCCCGGGCCAAGCCGCCGAACAGTTGTTGATAGTCCGCCGCCACACCCGCGGCCTTCATGCGCAGGTAGCTGTCTTGCAGCCTGCCGGGGCCTTGGGCGCCGACAAAGGCGCGGGCGAACGCCACTGGGTTGCTCGCGGCCAGCCAATTCAGCGCCTGGGCCTGGTTGGCGGCTTGGTACAGCTCGTCTTTCTCACCGCCCAGTAGCAGCCAGGTGCCGATGTGCTCGGGCAGTACGACGATGGTTTTTTCATTGAGCAGGTGCTGTTCGCGGGCCTGCTGCAAGTAGGCGCCGAGCTTGCGCTGCAGGCGTTGCGGGTTCTGGTAGTCGGTGGCGAACAGCAACGGTTCGATGCCCAGCAGGTTGCCGCGCTCGCCTGGGGTGCCCTGGTTCACTGCGACCATGCTACGCAGGTCCGACAGGTAGTGGCCCGCCGGGCGCTTGGTGGTCCACAGGCCATAGGTGGTGAGGGCGGCGGCCAGGGCCGCGATGAAGATCAAGCAAAGCAATTTGCGCATGGAGAAGCAGTCGGCGGCCGTGGGCGAGTGGGCCTCTAGGTTAGGACTGCCGGGCGCGATTGCCAAGGGGCGCTGCGCATTTGGATCAATAAGTTGTCAGTTACGGTCATTGAGTGGCCCGATGCCTGCTCTTAGGCTGGCGAGCATGCCTGACGCACGCCGCAAGAGCCTGCGCAGTTTCCCGTGATTGCTTGTTGTGGAGCTTCCAATGACCGCCGCTCATTACCCGCACCTGTTGGCCCCGCTGGACCTGGGTTTTACCACGTTGCGCAACCGCACCCTGATGGGGTCGATGCACACCGGCCTGGAAGAAAAACCCGGTGGCTTCGAGCGCATGGCCGCGTACTTTGCCGAGCGCGCCCGCGGCGGTGTGGGCTTGATGGTCACCGGCGGCATTGGCCCCAACGATGAAGGCGGGGTGTATTCCGGCGCCGCCAAGCTGACCACCGAGGCCGAGGCCTTGCAGCACCAGATCGTCACCCGCGCCGTGCATGAGGCGGGCGGCAAGATCTGCATGCAGATCCTCCACGCCGGGCGTTATGCCTATAGCCCCAAGCAAGTTGCGCCCAGTGCGATCCAGGCGCCGATCAACCCGTTCAAGCCCAAGGAGCTGGACGAGGCAGGCATCGAGAAGCAGATCAGCGACTTCGTCACCTGCTCGGTGCTGGCCCAGGTCGCCGAGTATGACGGCGTCGAGATCATGGGTTCGGAGGGGTATTTCATTAACCAATTCCTCGCCGCCCACACCAACCATCGCACCGACCGCTGGGGTGGTTCCTACGAAAACCGTATGCGTTTGCCGGTGGAAATCGTGCGCCGCGTGCGTGAGGCGGTAGGGCCGAACTTCATCATCATTTTCCGTCTGTCCATGCTTGACCTGGTGGAAGGTGGCAGCACCTGGGCAGAAATCGTGCAACTGGCCAAGGCCATCGAGCAGGCCGGCGCGACCATCATTAATACCGGCATCGGCTGGCACGAAGCGCGCATCCCCACCATTGCCACCAAGGTGCCGCGTGCCGCATTCAGCAAAGTCACCGCCAAGTTGCGCGGCGAAGTGGCGATCCCGCTGATTACCACCAACCGCATCAACACCCCGGAAGTGGCCGAGCAGATCCTGGCCGAGGGCGACGCCGACATGGTGTCCATGGCGCGCCCATTCCTCGCCGACCCGGACTTCGTCAACAAGGCCGCCGCCGGCCGGGGCGACGAGATCAACACCTGCATCGGCTGCAACCAGGCGTGCCTGGACCACACCTTCGGCGGCAAATTGACCACCTGCCTGGTCAACCCCCGCGCCTGCCACGAAACCGAGCTCAACTACCTGGCGGTGCAGCAGGTGAAGAAAATCGCCGTGGTCGGCGCCGGCCCCGCAGGCCTGGCCGCGGCCACCGTGGCCGCCGAGCGCGGGCACCAGGTGACCCTGTTCGATTCGGCCAGCGAAATCGGCGGCCAGTTCAACGTCGCCAAGCGCGTGCCGGGCAAGGAAGAGTTCTTCGAAACCCTGCGCTATTTCAAGCGCAAGCTGCAGACCACCCACGTCGAGCTGTGCCTGAACACCCGGGTGGACGTTGCCCAACTGGTAGCCGGCGGCTATGACGAAATTATCCTGGCCACCGGCATCGCCCCGCGCCTGCCGGCCATTCCCGGGGTGGAACATGCCAAGGTACTGAGTTACCTGGACGTCATCCTGGAACGCAAACCGGTGGGCAAGCGCGTGGCGGTGATCGGCGCTGGCGGCATTGGTTTTGACGTGTCCGAGTTCCTCGTGCATGAGGGCGTGGCTACCAGCCAGGATCGCGAAGCGTTCTGGCGCGAATGGGGCATCGACACGGCCCTTGAGGCCCGTGGCGGCGTGGCGGGCATCAAGGCCCAACCCCATGCCCCGGCACGCGAGGTGTTCTTGCTGCAACGCAAAAAATCCAAGGTCGGCGACGGCTTGGGCAAGACCACCGGTTGGATCCACCGCACGGGCCTGAAGAACAAGCAGGTGCAAATGCTCAACAGCGTCGAGTACCTGAAGATCGACGATGAGGGCCTGCATATCCGCATCGGCGAAACCGGCGAACCCCAACTGCTGGCGGTGGACAACATCGTTATCTGCGCCGGCCAGGACCCACTGCGCGAGCTGCATGAAGGCCTGCTGGCCGCCGGGCAGAGCGTGCACCTGATCGGTGGCGCTGACGTGGCCGCCGAACTGGACGCCAAACGGGCCATCAACCAAGGCTCGCGCCTCGCCGCCGAGCTCTGACCCCCCTGTAGCAAGTGGGCTCGCCCGCTTGCTACAGGCGTATTCAAGTAGAATGCCGGGTCTTTCCCATGGGTCCGGCCTTTATGTTTTCTCCTCCCGCCGACTGGCATCCCTGCGCTCCCCTGCAAGCCCTGCGCCTGGAATGGCTCGCGGCCGCCGGGGTCGAGGTGGCCGTATTGCGCCTGGATTGCATCGACGCGCTTATCAGCGGCAATAAGTGGTTCAAGCTCAGCGAGCACCTAGCCGCCGCCGACCAAGTGAACGCGGCAGGGGTCATCAGCCTGGGCGGTGCTCATTCCAACCACCTGCATGCCTTGGCGGCGGCGGGCCAACGCTTTGGTTTCGCCACCGCGGGCCTGCTGCGCGGCCATGCCCAGGACACCCCCACTGTGCTCGACCTCAAGGCCTGGGGCATGCACCTGCATTGGCTGGGTTATGGCGGTTACCGGGCGCGCCACGATGCGGATTTCTGGCAACCGTGGCAGGCCCGCTACCCGGGGTTCTACCCCGTGCCGGAGGGCGGCGGTGGGTTGGCCGGCGCCCGCGGCTGCCGGGTGTTGCGCCAACAGGTGAGCCAGCAATTGGCCGCCCTGGGCTGGGGTGATTTTGATGGCTGGTGGCTGGCCTGTGGCACCGGCACCACGTTGGCGGGCCTGGTGCTGGCCGAGCAGGGCACACGCACCGTGCACGGCGCCCTGGCGGTGCCGGCGGGCCACGGCGTGGCGCAGCAAGTGGCGGCGATCCTGCGCGCCGCCGGCGCCCATGACCACGGCTATGCCCTGATCGACGCCTGCCGTGGTGGTTTTGCCCGGGTCGATGAGGCCCTGCTGGCCTTTATCGACGCCACCGAACAGGCCAGCGGCCTACTGCTGGAGCCGCTTTACACCGGCAAGGCGTTGCTGGCGTTGCAGCAAGCGGTGGCGGCGGGGCGCTTTGCGCGCGGCACGCGGTTGGTGTTTGTGCACACCGGCGGCTTGCAGGGGCGCCGGGGCATCGCCATGGCGACCGGTGGGTAGCTGCACGTGCGGGGGCGGGGTGAGCGGCTCGGGCGTTTGTGTTTGTTCAACTGCCGTCATGAGGGGCACGGCGCTTTGCGTAGATTTTATTGTCGATATCGCTGCGTGGCGCTGGGCAACTTTTAGTTGTGCAAGTTACACCGGTAATGCCCGTTCTTATTCATTGCGCCGGCGCGGCCACAGCCTTGTAAGTTCATGGCCGCTGATTTAATAGAGTGGACTAATAGATTTAAGACAAGGTGATAAAGAGGATGCCCGCCAACCCACTGTTCAAGTCGCTGGCGGACAAAGCGTGCACTTTTCAGCCGCGCTTTGGCGCCATGCGCCGTAGGGTGTTATCCCCCAGCACATAGTGGTGATACAACCCCGCCACCGCGTGCAAGCCGATCAGCCAATAACCGATGGTTCCGCCCAGCACGTGCCAGCCTTCGATCTGCTCGGCCAGGTCCTTGTTTTCGTCTATCAGCAGCGGCAACTCGATGCCGTAGAACAGCACGTGGTGGCCCGCCGCGCTGGTGACGAGCCAACCCATGATCGGCATGGCGATCATGAACACGTAGAGTGCGCAGTGCATCAGGCTTGCCAGCAGGCTTTGCCATTTGGGCGGTGGTGGCAGGATCCGTGGCGTGGCGCTCAGGGCGCGGCCCAGTAGGCGTAGCCACACCAGCACGAACACCGTCAGGCCCAGCATGAAGTGGGCTTCTTTTATCAGGGTGCGGCCTTCGGTGCCCTTGGGGAACAGGCCGCGCAGTTCGATGGTGGCGAACACCACAGCCAGCAGTACCAGCATCAGCCAGTGCAACGTAATCGAGAGCGTGCTGTAACGCGAACTCGGGTTGATGAAATTCATGGGCTTTCCTCGTTTATCAGGTCTGAAGCCTCCGTTCTTGTTTGACGGAGTGGCGCTACTGTAATCCCGTTTGCCCGGCAAAACCTGAGTGAGGTCAGGTTTTTCGAGAAAAAACTGAAACCCTGCCTGTTTGTTAGTTAAGTCTGAAGTTGAATGGTAAGTATTCCGTGTGTGGCTGTGTAATGTCGCCCGAGGCTGTAAGTGGGTTCCGTTTTTTTTGTTGTCTGTGCCGGCGTGTTGAACTGGCGGGCAGCGTTATTAATAGTGGGTGCGCATCCGTAGGGTGCGAAGTGATAAACACAATATTAATTAAGGAATGAATATGGAACAGTGCTTGGACGCAATGGTGCGCGGTGAAGTGAAAACCTATACCTGGGGAACCCTGGGCGCCGACGGTTCAAAACAGTACAACAATGGGGCCATTCAGTATGCCGACGGCACCCTGGAGTTTTGTGGGTTGACCTTCTACCCCGACGGCGTGGTGATCGATGCCGAGGGGCAGCAGGTCGGTTTGGTGGAATCCGCGTGCGAGGTGTTAACCGAGACCACGGTGGTCGACGAGTTACCGGCCCCGGTCGAGCCTGCCGTCGAGACGCCAACCCCGTCACCCCAGCTGGAAGAGGCCCGCGAGTCACTGCTGGACCCCATCGAGCCCGTGCTCGAAGAGCCCCTGCCAAACCCCGTGCCGGGGCTTGAGGAACAACCACCCGCGCCCGACAGCGATGTCGAACTGACCCAGCCCGACGGTGCTCCGGGCCGCTAACGGCCACTGGCCTGCGCTGAAATGCACAATGGCGCAGCAGGCGAAAACCTGCTGCGCCATGGGTGTCGCGGTCGGTCAGTGGCCCTGGGGCATTTCACCGCGCGCCAGGCGCTGGTTGATGTCGGCGATCACCTGGGGCAGGTCGGTGATGGTGTCGATCATGTAATGCGGGCGTGAACCCTTGAACAGGGCCTGGATGCGCTTGCGCTCGCTGTCCAGGGTGGCACTGTCCAGGGCCCGGTAGCCCTCGTAGGTCAGGCCCAGGGCGTTGCCCGAGCAGGTCAGCGCCACCGTCCACATGCCGGCGCTGCGGCCTTCGAGGATGCCCGGCACGGTGTCGTCGATTTTCACGCATGCCGCTACGTCGCTGATGCCCAGGGCGATCACGTTAGCCAGGGCCTGGGCCGGCCATGGGCGGCCGTTGGGCACTTCGTCGGTGGCAACCACATGGTCGGCGACATAGCCATTGCTGGCCGCCAGCTCCACCACTTTATCCATCACCTGCTTGGGGTAGCCGGAGCAGGAACCGATCTTGATCCCTTGCCCGCGCAGGGCCGCGATGGTGTCCAGGGCGCCGGGGATCAACGCCGAATGCTCGGCGATTTTCTCGATCTGCAATGGCATGAAGCGCTGGTAGATGGCTGTGACGTCGTCGTCGGTGGGCGTGCGGCCGAACACCTGACGGTAGCGCTCGGCCACCTGGGGCTGGTTGCAGAGGGTGCGGATGTGGTCCCACTTGCCCATGCCCATCGGGCCGCGGGCTTCTTCGATGGAAACCTGCACGTCGAACTCGGCGAAGGCCTCGACAAAAATCTGCGTCGGCGCAAAAGAGCCGAAATCGACCACGGTGCCGGCCCAGTCGAGGATGGCGGCTTGCAGTTGGCTTGGTTGGCTGTAGTTCATGGTGGGCGGTGTCCTGAGGAAATGGGTTAGGGCTTTTGTGGGATTCGGCGGGTGTTGAAGCAGGCCTTTATGGGAGCGGGTCAGCAGTCGAGCACTTCCATCTCCCGCAAAACCTGGGCGATGGCCGCGACCGCGGCGCGCATTTCGCCTTCGTTGACGTGGCCGATGCAGCCCACGCGGAAGGTCTCGACCTGGGTCAACTTGCCCGGGTAGAGGATGAAACCCTTGGCCTTGACCCGTTCGTAGAACGCCTTGAACTGGTAGCGCGGGCTGTCGGGCGCGTGGAAGGTGATGATGATCGGCGCCTGGATCGCGCTGGGCAGGAAGCTGCGCAGGCCCAGGGCGGCCATGTCATCGAGCAGCACCTGGCAGTTGGCCGCGTAGCGCTGGTGGCGTACCGCCAGGCCCCCTTCTTCCTGGTACTGCAACAAGGCTTCGTGCAGGGCCGCGACCACATGGGTCGGCGGGGTGAAGCGCCACTGGCCGGTCTTGGCCATGTAGGCGTGCTGGTCGTACAGGTCCATGGCCAGGGAGTGGCAGTTACCGGCCGACTCGGCCAGCGCGGTTTTGCGGGCGAAGACAAACCCCATGCCCGGCACGCCTTCCAGGCATTTGCCGCTGGCGGCGATCAGCGCGTCGAACGGCACCTGGCGAGCGTCGATAGGCAGGGCGCCGAAGGAGCTCATGGCATCGATAATCAGGCGTTTACCGTGGCGGGCCACCACTTGGGCAATCTCCTGCAACGGGTTGAGGATGCCGGTGCTGGTTTCGCAGTGGATCAGCGCCACGTGGGTCAGGCCCGGGTCGGCCAGCAGCAGGCGCTCGACATCGGCGGCGGTGGTGGGCTGGTCTTCGGCGGTTTCAAAGGTGCTGAACGGGCGGCCCAGCACTTCGCAGATCTTCGCCAGGCGCTTGCCGTAGGCGCCGTTTATCAGCACCAGCACCTTGCCATCGCGGGGCACCAAGGTGCCGATGGCCGCTTCCACCGAGAAGGTGCCGCTGCCTTGCAGGGGAACGCAGTGATGGCTGTCGGCGCCGTGGAGGATAGCCAGCAGTTGTTCGCAGACGCTGGCGGTCAGTTGGTTGAAGCGCTCATCCCACGAACCCCAATCGACCATCATCGCCTGGCGGGTGCGGGCCGAGGTGGTCAGTGGGCCCGGGGTAAGCAGGATGGGTTCGGCAATACTCATTCTCGTGTCCTCGCAGTTCGTGGGATGACGCTACGGGACATAAATTGCAGTTTGCCTTACCATCAATCAAATTGTTTGTTGTTATGCCAATCATAAGTGAGGCCGATAGGTATGAACTTGTTCCAGCTCCGTGCGTTCGATGCCGTGGCCCGCGAAGGCAGTTTCACCCGGGCGGCGGCGCGGTTGTTCATCAGCCAACCGGCGGTGACCGGGCACATCAAAGCGCTGGAGGAGCACTACCAGATCACCCTGCTGCGCCGCACCGCGCGGCGGGTGGAGCTGACGGAGGAGGGCACCAAGTTGGCGGCCATCACCCGCGCCATGTTCGGCCTGGCCGAAGAAGCCCAGGCGATGCTGGAGGCCAACCGGCAGTTGCTCACCGGGCGCCTGGAGGTGGCGGCGGACGGCCCGCACATGGTCATGCCCATGCTCGCCAGCCTGCGCGCGCGCTACCCGGGGATCACCGTCAACCTGCGCCTGGGCAACGCCCAGGAAACCCTGGCGGCGTTGTTGTCGGAACACGCCGACGTGGCGGTGCTCACCGAGGTCGAACCGCGCAAGGGCCTGCACCTGCAAGCCCTGAGCGAGTCGCGCATCTGCGCCCTGGTGCCCCAGGGCCACCCGTGGCAGGCGTTGCCCGACGGCATCGACATTGCCCTGCTGGACCAGGTCATCATGGTGCTGCGCGAGCCCAGCTCCATCACCCGCCGCACCTTCGACGCGGCCTGCGCCCAGGCCCGGGTCAGCCCACGGGTGTTGCTGGAACTGGACAGCCGCGAGGCCGTCACCGAAGCGGTGGCGGCGCAACTGGGCGTGGGGGTGGTGTCATCGGTGGAAGTCAGCCACGACCCCCGGGTGGCGGCGGTGCCGATCAACGGCGCAGGGCTGCTCAACCGGCACATGATCGGCTGCATGGAGCGGCGCCGGGACCTGCGCCTGATCCAGGCCTTCCTGGCGTTGGCGGTGTAGCGGCCTCGGGCCTGTGGCAGCCTTCAAGCCACTAATGCCCCAGGCTCTCACGCACCATGTCGAGAAAGGTCGCCACCACCCGCCGCGAGCTTTGTTCGCGCAGGCACACCAGGGTTTCGGTCAGGCGCCGGGTGCAGTCGGTGATGGGCAGGGCGCACACCCGTGCATCGGCGCCGAACTCGGCGGCTGACACCACGCCCACGCCAATCCCCACCACCACCGCCTCGCGGGCGGCTTCGCGGCCTTCGACCTGGATTGCCGGGCGGATGCGGTAACCGGCGCGGCTCATTTCTTCTTCCAGGGTCTGGCGGGTCACCGAGCCGGTTTCGCGCAGCACCAGGGGCGTGTCGTCCAGGTCCGCCAGGCAGATGGATTCACGGCTGGCCCAGGGGTGGCTGCGGGCCACGAACGCCACCATCGGGTCGTTGCGCAAGGCCAGCGACAGCAGCCGTTCGTCACTCACTTCGCGCCCCAGCAAGGCCAGATCGGCCTGGTAGCTGAACAGCCGTGCCAGGGATTCGTCGGTGTTGCCCGTCTCGATTTTCACGCTGATGCCCGGGTAGCGCTCGCAGAACCGGGCGATTTGCGGCAGCACATGCACCGGCGCGTCCACGGCCAGGATCAGGCTGCCGGTTTGCAGGGCGCGCGAGTCTTGCAGCAGTTCCTGGGCCTCGGCCTCGATCACGAACAGGCGCTGGGTGATGCCCAGCAGGCGTTCGCCCAAGTCGGTGAGGTGCACCGAGCGCTTGTTGCGGTGGAACAACAGCACACCAAAGCGCTCTTCGAGTTTGCGCACCTGGTCGGAAATCGCTGGTTGGGTGAGGAATAGCTTCGCGGCGGCGCGGGTGAAGCTGCCATGCACGGCGACCGCATGGAACGCCTTGAGCTGGGCGTGGGAGACCGACATGGGAATACCTCTTACAAGCTGAACTTATATTTGAAATACGATAAATCGATTTCACTTATTAGTCTGTACTTGTTTTTATCCCTCTCAGCCCCGGTGCCTGTGGTGGTTTCACAGCGCCGGTGGCCATGGGCCTGTGCGTGCAATCGATCCCGACTACAGGGAACAACAGACTCATCTGACCGGTATCGCCCCCGTCACAAGGGCCGTATCGCGGTGCTCAACAATAAAAAACACAGGCGTTTTTCTAAAAATTCTGCCAGCACACTCACCCCGAGGTCAGACTCACCATGAACCAGCACATCGGCACCATCAAGCGTTGGCGCGTGCAGATTTTCGCCATCACCTGGTTGGCCTACGCGGCCTTCTATTTCACCCGTAAAGCTTTTTCCGTGGCCAAACTGGGCATCGGCGAAGACCCCAGTTTTCACCTCGACAAAATGATGATGGCCAACCTCGACGCCATCTACCTGGCGGCCTATGCCGTGGGCCAGTTCACCTGGGGCATCCTCGCCGACCGCTTCGGCCCGCGGGTGGTGGTGCTGGGCGGGTTGTTGATTTCCGCCGTGGCGGCCCTGGTGATGGGCAGTTTCGCCACCTTGCCGATTTTCGCCACCTGCATGCTGATTCAGGGCCTGGCGCAGTCGACAGGTTGGTCGGGGCTGTGCAAGAACCTGGGCAGTTTTTTCCCCGCCCAGCAGCGCGGCCGGGTGTTGGGGCTGTGGAGTTCCTGCTACGCCTTCGGCGGTTTGGTGGCTTCGCCCTTCGCCGGGTGGTGGGCCTACACCCTGGTGGGCACTTGGCACGCGGCGTTTATTTCCAGCGCGGCGGTGGTGGCCGTGGTGGCGGTGCTGTTTTTCATCTTCCAGCGCAACACCCCCCAAGACGTCGGCCTGCCAGCGGTGGAACCGGCACCGGAACAAACCGCCGAAGAGGCCCTGGCCGAAAGCCGCCTCAGCGTGCTGGCGCCGCTGCGCGAGATCCTGCGTAACCGCACGGTGCTGACGCTGGGCCTGGCGTACTTCCTGCTCAAACCGGCGCGCTACGCCATTTTGCTGTGGGGCCCGGTGATCGTGTTCGAGCAGATGCCCCAGGTGGGCAAGGTCGGCGCGGCGATCATCCCCACCGCATTCGAGCTGGCGGGCCTGTTGGGGCCGATCATGATTGGCCTGGCCTCGGACAAGCTCTTTGGTGCGCGGCGCATGCCGGCCTGTGTCCTCAGCCTGCTGGCGTTGACGGTGGCCCTGGCGTTGTTCATGGGCGCGCTGCACACCGGCAGCGTGCTGCTGGTGGTGGCCCTGCTGTTCGTCATGGGCCTGACCCTGTACGGGCCGGACTCGATGATTAGCGGCGCGGCCGCCATCGATTTCGGCACCGCCAAGGCCGGCGCCACGGCGGCGGGGTTCGTCAATGGCTGCGGCTCGGTGGGGGCGATCCTGGGCGGCTTGCTGCCGGGCTACTTCGATACGGTCACGGTATTCGTGGTATTTGCCGGTTGCGCGTTGTTTTCCGCCCTGGTGCTGGTGCCCCACTGGAACAGCCGCCCGGCGGGCCTGCGCCCCTACTGCGCGTTCGTGCCCAACCGAGCCCTGGCGATCAAACCCTTGCGTAGTTGAATGCCCTTTCTTTTATAAGCCCCTTGAACTGGAGATACCCCCCGATGAGACCGTTTTGGCTGGAACAGGCCCTCAATGCCGAGGGCGGCGAACCCTGCGCGCCCCTGCACGGCGAGACCCGTGCCGATGTGTGCATTGTCGGTGGCGGCTACACCGGGTTGTGGACGGCGGTGATGCTCAAGGAGCAGAACCCGCAGCTGGATGTGGTGCTGATCGAGGCCGATATCTGCGGCGCCGGCGCCAGTGGCCGCAACGGCGGGTGTGCGCTGTCCTGGTCGGCCAAGTTCTTCACCCTGGAGCGTTTGTTCGGCATTGAGGAAGCGGTGCGCCTGGTGCGTGCTTCAGAGCAGAGCATTCATGCCATCGGCGCGTTCTGCGAAAAGTACGCGGTGGATGCCCAGTACCGCCTCGACGGCACGCTCTACACCGCCACCAACCGCGCCCAGTGCGGCGCCACCGACGGGGTGATCGCGGCGCTGGAGCGCAACGGCATCAACTCCTTCAGCAAGCGGCCGTTGGCGGATGTGCAACGTATGGCGGGCTCGGCCCAACACCAGGAGGGCTGGTTCTCGCCGGCCGCCGCCAGCGTGCAACCGGCCCTGCTGGTGCGCGGGTTGCGCCGGGTGGCGCTGCAACTGGGGGTGCGCTTGTTTGAGAACACCGCGATGGTGGGGCTGGAGGAGGGCCGCCCGGCGCTGATCCAGACCCCGGACGGCGCCGTGCGCGCCGACCGTGTGGTGCTGGCGATGAACGCCTGGATGGCTCGCGCGTTCCCGCAGTTCGAGCGCAGCGTGGCGATTGTCTCCAGCGACATGGTTATCACCGAGCCGCGCCCGGACCTGCTCCAGGAGATCGGCCTGACCAGCGGTGTGACAGTGCTCGATTCGCGGATTTTCGTGCACTACTACCGCAACACCCCGGACGGCCGGATCATGCTCGGCAAGGGCGGCAACACCTTCGCCTATGGCGGGCGGATGCTGCCGGTGTTCGACCAGCCGTCGCCCTACGCGGGCCTGTTGCGCAAGAGTCTGGGGCAGTTTTTTCCGGCGTTCGCCCAAGTGCCGGTGGCGGCGACCTGGAACGGCCCCTCAGACCGCTCGGTCACTGGCCTGCCGTTCTTCGGGCGCATGGGCAGCGGTGGCAACGTGTTTTATGGCTTCGGTTATTCCGGCAGCGGCGTCGGCCCGTGCCACATGGGCGGGCAGATCCTCGCTTCGCTGGTGCTGGGGCTGGACAACCCCTGGACCCGTTCACCCCTGGTGGACGGGCCGTTGGGGTATTTCCCGCCGGAGCCGATCCGCTATTTGGGCTCGCTGTTGGTGCGCAACGCGATCCGGCGCAAAGAGCGTGCCGAAGACCACGGCCACCGGCCACGGCACCTGGACGTGCGCCTGGCGCGGTTCGCGGCGGCGGCCGGTAAGGCCGACAAAGGCTAAGGCCGCGTCAGGGCTCACCCATCAGCCATTGCAGCAACAGCGGCGCCTCGGCCAGGGCGGCGGGAGCGGCCTGGGCCTTGGCGCAGCGGTGCAAGGCCTGGCGCTGTGGCTGGCTCCAGTGCTGCTGGAAGTATTCGGCCAGGGCTACGCAATGCCCCGGGTACAGCAGGCTCAGTTGCCGAGGCGTGCGGGCGAACTCGCGGGCCAACAGGCGTTTTTGCTGCGGGTTCAGGTCCAGGGCGCCGCTGGCCAGGCTCTGGCCTTGCAGCACAATCGCGTCGCGGCCCAGGCCGGCCGGCTCCTGCAGGTCGGCGCGGGGCATGCGCACGATGTACCACGAGGTGTTGGCCAGGCGCCGCGCGGCCAGCGGTGGGGCGGCGAACAGGCAGATTTCGCCATCCCACAACGCGTCGGGCTCGGCCGCAGGAGGCAGGGTGGGCCGGGGTGTGGCGGCCAAGGCCACGCCGTCGGGATCGAGGCGGATATGCTGGCCATTCACCGTCAGGGTCAGGTGCTCGCTGCCCTGGACCCGCAGCGACTGGCCCGCCTTGAGGTAGATTTGCCGGGTTTTTTCCGCCAGTTGCTGGCCGTTGAGGTACAGGCCCTTGCGTTGGGCCTCGAACGGCGCGCCCGCCAACTGGAACACCACCGGGTAGTCCGGGTCGCCGTTGACAAAACGCACCAGCACTTCGCACCCGGCGGTGGGTAACGGCCCGTAGCCGGCGGCTTCCTGGCGCACGAGGGGCAACCACAGGCAATGCTGCGGGACCCGCTCGGGGGTCTCGCCCCAGGCCAGGTGCACGGGGATGCGGCCCTGGGCGTCCTGTTCGGCCAGTTGCCCGCGGGCGCCGGGCACGTAGCCGCGCTGGTAACCGTTGACCAGCGGTTTGGGATGGCGCAGCGCGGGCCGGTAAGCGGTGGCCCAGGGGATGGCCTTGAACTGATTGCCGTAAGGTTCGCTGGCCCATTGATGGCCTGGCATCAGCGCGGTGCCGCCCAGCCGCTCGGTGGCCACCCACCAGGGCTGGCGGCTGGCCGGGGTGGTGAAACCGGGTTGCCGGCCCTGGTGGTGAACCTCGGTGAGCAGCCACTGGTCGTTGAACCGCGACACCGGGTGGTCCTCGACCTGCATCAGCGCCCCGCTGCGCAGGTGCGCCTCGCTGCTTTGGCCCACCAGGCATGGCGGCTGGCTGCGCAGGCGTTCCAGGGCGCGGCGGCTGGTTTGCTGGCGATGGGCTTCGGTGGGCGAGGGGCGCTCCCAGTGGCGGGCGGGCGGGTCGTGGGGCTGATTGGCGGCACCGGCCGGCGTTGCGCTGGGCGTGTTCGGCCCGCATGGGTTGGGCCTGGGCTGGGCCGGTTGGGCCTGGGCCAGCCAGGCGAGCGCCGGGGCGGCGGGCTCCCGTGGCGGGCACGACAGCGGCGTCGATAGCGGCACAAAGGCTTCGCTGTCGTCGGCAAACACCAGCACATGGCGCTCTTGCTGGTGCTCGAAGTGGTAGTGGATGCCTTCCTCCTCGCACAAACGTTGTAGGAAATACAGGTCGCTCTCGTCGTACTGGATACAGAACGCGCGCTTGGGGTACTGGCCGTGGGGCAGTTCGAAGCGGTAGCTGTCGGCCGGCAAGCGGTGTTCCTGGAGCAACTGCAAGAGCATGCCGGGCACGCTGACATCGTGGAGCAC
The DNA here is from genome assembly GCF_059862525.1 of Pseudomonas sp. MF08875. NCBI lineage: Bacteria > Pseudomonadati > Pseudomonadota > Gammaproteobacteria > Pseudomonadales > Pseudomonadaceae > Pseudomonas > Pseudomonas sp. MF08875. The sequence goes on along the minus strand of NZ_JCBCUW010000016.1, from coordinate 70,604 downwards.
CCGCCGACAGGTACGCTGCGCCAGGGTCGCCAGATGAGGCGCCAGGCTCAGGTTGCAGTGCCGGCCACAAGGGTGGGCGCGGGTGATGACGCCATGGATGCCGCTGCCGTCCCCCAGGCGCAGGAACGCAGGCTGTTGCAGCCAGTCATCGAGGGCGCCGGGCGTACCAGGCGCGGCCAGTTCGATGTCGAAGCAATAGGGTTCGTTCAAGGCTTCGCGACCGGTGAAATGCGCGACGGGCAGGCACAGCGAACGGCCGGCGATCGTCAGAGTGAAGGGGCTTGTGAGGTCGTCGTGCATGGTCTGCCAGCTCTTGCCTTTAAGGGACGGGGGACAGAGGTTACGAAACGACGGGGCGCAATGGGGCGTCAAAGCGATTTTTCGGAAACCCCCTACGCAATGGGGTGGACAAGTCGCCCGCCACCTCGACTTTTTGGTCGATTGCCGACTTTAGGCCGTATAAACTTGCCGCCATCGTCGGCCAACAGATGTCACGACGCACAGAACGAGAGAGTGAGTAATGGGCGCACAGTGGAAGGTTAAACACAAAGAAGCGGCAGCCAACGCCAAGGGCAAGATCTTCGGCAAGTTGGTCAAGGAAATCACCATCGCCGCGCGCAACGGCGCGGACGTGACCACCAACGCGCACCTGCGCCTGGTGGTGGAGCAGGCGAAAAAAGCCTCGATGCCCCGCGAAACCCTGGAACGCGCCATCAAGAAAGGGTCTGGCCAATTGGGCGAGACCGTGCAGTACCACCGCGTCACCTACGAAGGTTTTGCCCCGCACCAAGTGCCGCTGATCGTCGAGTGCGTGACCGACAACATCAACCGCACCGTCGCCGAAATCCGCGTCGCCTTCCGCAAGGGCCAACTCGGCGCTTCGGGCTCGGTGGCCTGGGATTTCAACCACGTCGGCATGATCGAAGCCGCCCCCGACAGCCCCGACGCCGACCCGGAAATGGCCGCCATTGAAGCCGGCGCCCAGGATTTCGAGCCGGGTGAAGAGGGCGCCACCCTGTTTTTGACCGAGCCCAGCGACCTGGACGCGGTGCAAAAAGCCCTGCCCGAATTCGGTTTCACCGTACTGTCGGCCAAGTTGGGCTACCAGCCGAAGAACCCGGTCAGCGGCCTGAGTGAGGCGCAAATGGCCGAAGTCGAAGCCTTCCTCGAAGGCCTGGACAACCACGACGACGTGCAGGACATGTTCGTCGGCCTGGCCGGCTAAGCGCTTGCGGGGGGCTGAAGCTTCAGCTCCCCCAATTCCCGCTCTATTGCGCTGAAGCCCGGCCGGCCCATGACCTGGGGCTGGCAGCAGCGCTCTTGCAGGCTTTGCAGCTGCTCCCGGTCCTGGGCACCGAGCCCGCCATCGATACGCTCCAACAATTCCCCCAGCAAAATTCCGAAGGCCCGCACCTCGATGCGTTGCAGCGCGCCCGCCACAGGGCTGTGGGCCGGGTCGTAGCCCGCCGCTGCGCCAAAATCCCCCAGCAGGCAATGGCCCTGGGGGTTGAACAGGATGTTGTGGCCATACAGGTCGCCATGGTTCAAGCCCTGGCCGTGCAGGTGGGCGGCCACCGAGGCGATGCCCTGGGCGATAGTGAGCGCGACCTCGGCACTCAGGCACCAGCCTTGCGGGTAGACGTCGCGGGTGCAGGAGGCCAGGCTCGGCAACCCGGCCAGGTTGCGGTAGTGCGGGCCGATCAGTTCCATCACCAGGGCCGCGCGGCCTTCGGGGTGGTCGCTGACCTGGCCGTGCACGCCGATCAGGTTGGGGTGCAGGGCGGCGCGGATGCAGGCGTGCATTTCATGCAGCGGCGAGCCATCGCTGGTCATGCTGCCCTTGTACAGCTTCACCGCCACGTCTTGCGGCGCCTGCCCCGGCGCTTGCCACGTCGCTTGATGAATCACGCCGCTGGCGCCTTCGCCCAAGGGCTGTTGCAGGTGCAACTGCGCCCAGGCGATGGCTGGCGCCGGGGCGGCGTGCGTGAGGTCCGCCTCCAGCGGATTGCCGGCATAGGCCAGCCACGCCAGTTTCGGCAACGCCAGCAGCCAGTGCGGCAGTTCGCTCAATTGGTTGGCGGCGACGCGGATCAACTCAAGCTGCGGGGCGTTGGCCAGGCTCGCCGGTAACTGGCGTAGGCGATTGCCCGAAAGCATCAGTTTTTGCAGGTGCGGGCGTTCGCCCAGGGCCTGGGGCAGGTGCTCGATGCGGTTGTCGGTGAGGATCAGCCAGCGCAACCGGGGCGGCAACGCCTGGGCGCTGACCCGTTCGATCCGGCAGGCCTTGAAGCCCACCATGCTCAACTGCGCGCAGCGGCCCAGGCTTTCGGGCAGTTCGGTAAAGGCGTTGTCCGAGCAGAACAGCACCTGCAAGCGGTGCAGGCGATGCAGGTCGTCGGGCAGGCTGCGCAACTGGTTGGCGCTGAGGTTGAGCACTTCCAAAGAGTCCGCCAGGTCGAAGATCTCCCGGGGGAACTCGGTCAGGCCGGCGCTCAGGTCCAGGCGCCGGATGCCGCGAAGTTGGCCGGCGCGCAGTTGTGCAAGGGTATCCATGGAAGGGTTCGCAGCTCATTGGAAAAAAGGGCGCCATCATAGCGCCCTGCGCTGGGGCCCGCACGGCGCGGTTCAGGAGGTTGCCGGCGCGGTTTGGCGGATCGGCAGTTCGACGCGGAACGTGGTGCCCTTGCCGACTTCACTGTGCACCGTGATCTCACCGCGATGCTTCTTGATGATCCCGTACGACAGGGACAACCCCAGCCCCGTGCCCTGGCCCACCGGTTTGGTGGTGAAGAAGGGGTCGAAGATTTTCGCCAGATGCTGGGGCGCGATCCCTGCGCCATTGTCGGCCACTTGCAGCCACACCGTGTCGCCCTGCACGCCGTTGCTCAGGGTGATGGTGCCCCGTTCGCTGCCCATGGCCTGGGCGGCGTTGACGATCAGGTTCATCACCACCTGGTTGATTTGCGAGGGCAGGCACTCGACCTCGGGCAACGGCACGTACTGCTTGACCACATCGGCCTTGTACTTGATCTCGGCGGCGACGATGTTGAGGGTGGAATCCATGCCCTGTTGCAGGTCCGCCCACTGCCAATGCTGGGTCGAGTCCACGCGGGAGAAGTCCTTGAGGTCCTTGACGATCTGGCTGACCCGGCCGATGCCGTCCTTCGATTCCTTGATGAGCTGGGGAATGTCTTGCAGCAAAAAGTCCAGCTCCAGGCTTGCGCGTAACTGTTCCAGGCCCAGGCGCGGCTCACCGGGGGCGAGGGCGGCTTCGGCCTGGCGGTAGGCCTCGAGCATCTGCTGCATTTGGCCGAAGTACGTCCCCAAGGTGCTGAGGTTGGAGGAAATGAAGCCCACCGGGTTGTTGATTTCGTGGGCGACGCCGGCGGCCAACTGGCCAAGGGAGGCGAGTTTTTCCGATTGCACCAATTGGCTTTCCAGCAGCATGCGTTCGTCCATCTCGTGTTGCAGGGCCTCGCTGGCCTGCTGGAACGCCTGGGTGCGTTGCGCCACCAGGGCTTCGAGCTGGCTCATTTGCAGTTGGGCGCGGCGGGTCATTTCCCACTTGGTGGTCAGGGTATTGGCCATTTGCTGGACTTCGATGTTGTCGAAGGGCTTTTTCAGGATCAGCAAGCGGTCGTGGCCGTTGAGGCGGTCGAGCAACTCGTCCCAGGAATAGTCCGAATACGCGGTGCACACCACCACTTGCAGCAAGGGGTCGTGCTTCCACAACTCTTCAATGGTTTGCGCGCCATCCCAGCCATCGGGCATGCGCATGTCGACGAACGCCAGGGCATAGGGCCGCGCCTGGGCGGCAGCGTCGAGCAACTTGCCCAGGCCTTCCTGGCCGCCATAGGCACACTCGAGTTCATAGACCGTGGCCGGGGCTTTCGGCGCACTGCCGAACAGGGCGCTTTCCAGGTCGTCGAGGTCGGTGCTGGCGCTGGGGCCGGGGGTGAGGATCTTGCGAAAATCATCGTGGATGGTCGGGGTGTCGTCGATCAGCAGAATGCGTCGGTTGATGGCAGTGTTCATGCGTTACCTTGGGCCACGATCAGAGGAATTTGTAGGGTAAACAGCGCGCCCCGCCCCGGCCCGTCGCTGTGGGCGCTCAAGTGGCCGTTCATTTCCACGGCGGCCAGGGCGCAGCTGTGCAGGCCAAAGCCGTGGCCATCCTTACGGGTGGTGAAACCATGGACAAAGATGCGCGTCATGTTTTGCGCCGAGATGCCTTCGCCCTGGTCGCGCACGCTGATGTTGAGGTTGTCGCCGTCGATGACGGCGCTCAGGGTCAGGGTGCGTTCGCGGTCGGTGACGTTGGCCATGGCGTGCTTGGCGTTGCCGATCAGGTTTATCAGGATCAACAGCAGGCGATGCTTGTCGCCCATGATCCGCGGCACATCGGAAAATTCCTTGAGTACCGTGACGTGGTGTCGGGTGAGGGCACCGGCGTGCATGCGTAGGGCATCATCGAGCAGTTCGCTGATGGACAGCGCTTGCAGCAGGCTGCTGGTGCCGGCGTAGGACTGCTGGGTGGCGACGATGTCCTTGATGTGGTCCACGCTTTTGCTCAGTTGCCCCAGTTCCGCGCTCATGCCTTGCTGCTCCTGGGCGATAGCCAACACCAATTGGTTGAGGTAGCCGGGCAGCAACTTGCCTTTCTCGTCCTCGGTGAGAAAACGGCCCAGGTCGCCTGGGTGTTCATTCATCAGTTGCATGGCCTTGCCCAGGCCTTGGGCCTTGCTGTGGCGCAACTGACGGCTGACCAGGTCGGCGGAGATGTTCACGCTATTGAGCACGTTACCCACGTTATGCAGCACGTTGGTCGCGATTTCCGCCATGCCGGCCTGGCGCGCGGTATCCAGCAGTTCGGTCTGGGTGTCCTTGAGCTCTCGGGTGCGTTCTTCGACCCGGCGTTCGAGTTCGTCGTTGGCGGCCAGCAAGGCGCGGTTCATCTGGTTGATCTGGGCAAAGCTGCGCATCAGGCGCACGGCCAGCCAAATCAGCAGCAGCACCAGCAGGGCGGAAAACACCACCAGGTAGAAGTGGTATTTCTGGTCGCTCGCCTCGGCGAGCTGCTGGTCGCGGTTGAGCAGGTTGGTGAGGTCATCCAGGCGTTCGGACACGGGGAAGCTTTCGATTTCGTCGAGCAAGGCATTGACCAGGGGCTGCTCGCGCAGGATCAGGGAGATGTGGTTGCTGAGAATATCGATGGGCTCGTGGAACTCCGCCGGCAGGCGCTCCTTGTTCACTTGCAGTTTGTTCAGGCCCACCAGGATGTCGGCGGCGTGGTCGGCGGAGGTGACCTGGGCGAATTCCAGGCTGCTGAGTAGCAGGTCGTAGGTGTCGTTGGCGATGTTCTGCACTTGCAGTTTGTCGGTGTCGGCAACCCGCCCCAGTTGCGCCTGGATGTCGTCTTCGGCGGTGGGCAGGAAGGCCAGGGAGTTGCGCAGCACCGCGTTGTGGGACTTGAACTGTTCCACCACCCGGGTTTTTTCCTTGAGCGCATCGAGGTAGGCCTGCTGGCTGGCCTGCCACAGCGGCGACTGGTCGCGGCTGCGCTGGGATTCCAGCACCTCGAACTGCTGCCACAGCCGCGTCATTTCGTTCAGGGGTGATACCAGCGGGTCGTAGTTGTGGCTGATGGCAACCCGAGCCTTGAGGATCTCGTTTTCCCACTGCGCGTTCTGCTGCTTGAGTTGGCGGATCAGGTCGCGGGACTCGGTGTAGGTGGCGGTCAGGTCGGAGCGCGAGTTGAGGTACAAAAACAGCAGGATCGAGGCCAGCACGGCCGCAACCGCCGCCAGCAGAAGCAAGCTCAGGCGCCGGGAGACTTTCATAGGGGCTTGCCCTGCCACTCACCGGTCAGGGTCTTGAGGAATTTCACGATCAGGGCTTTGTCCTCTTCGCTGGGGATGCGCCCCAATTGGTAGGTGAACATCACGGTCACGGCGCCTTCGAGGGTCGCCTGCGAGCCATCATGGAAGTAGGGCGCGGTGACGGCCACGTTGCGCAGGCTGGGCACCTTGAACACGTGGCGGTCTTCTTCGGCGCCGGTGACATTGAAGCGCCCCAGGTCCGCCGGGGTGGGGTTGTCCCGGGCGGCGAAGTAGTCCCCCAGTACGCCGAACTTCTGGAACATGTTGCCGCCGATATTCACTCCTTGATGGCAGGCGATGCAGCCGTAGTCCTGGAAGCGCTGGTAGCCGTACTTTTCCTCGGTGCTCAGGATCGCGGTGTTGCCCGCCAGGTACTGGTCGAAACGCGAGTTGAGGCTTAGCAAGGTGCGTTCATACTCGGCCAGGGCGCCCTGGATATTGGCCTGGGTCACGCCGCTCGGGTAGGCGTCGGTGAAAGCGGTAGCGTAGTGGTTGTCGGCAGCGATGCGTTGCACCACGGTGGCCCAGTCGCTGCCCATTTCCGTGGGGCTGTGCACCACGATGTGGGCCTGTTCTTCCAGGGTTTCCACGCGCCCGTCCCAAAACTGGCGAAAGTTCAGGCTGGCGTTGAACACGCTGGGGGTATTGACCGCCACCGGTCGGCCGTCAAAGCCCAGGGACAAAGGCTTGTCGTCGGCGCCGCCACGGTCCAGGCGATGGCAACTGGCGCACGACAGGCTGTTGTTCACCGACAGGCGCGGGTCGTGGAACAACTGGCGGCCCAGTTCCACCCGCTTGCTGTCCAGCACCGGCACCGCGGGCAAGGGCTTGAGCGGGCCTTCCAGGGGCGCGGCTTGGGCGCCTGCGACGAACAGCAGGGCGGCGCTCAGGGGCAGGGCGAGTGGTGGCATGGGGTGAATCCTTACCCGGGGCGGCGTCATAGTGGGGGTGTTTGCAGGTGCGGGGAGTCGGCCAGGTAACGGGCGAACTCCTCGGCGGCCACGGCTTTGCTGAAGTAATAGCCTTGGCCTTCTTCGCAGTGGTGGCGCTGGAGGAAGGCCAGTTGCTCGGCGGTTTCCACCCCTTCGGCGATGATGCTCAGGTTCAGGCTCCTGCCCAGGTCGATGATGCTGCTCACCAGTTTGGCGTCGTTGCTGTCGGTGCTCAGGTCGCGCACGAAGGATTGGTCGATCTTGAGCACGTCCACCGGGAATTTTTGCAGGTAGCTCAAGCTGGAATAACCGGTGCCGAAGTCATCGATGGCCAGGCGCACCCCCAGTTGCTTGATCGCTTGCAGCGTGGCGACGGTGGCCTCGACGTTCTGCATCAGCACGCTTTCGGTGATTTCCAGCTCCAGCAGCGTCGGGGCCAGGCCGGTTTCACTCAGGGTGCGGCTCAGGCGCTCGACGAAATCGCGCTGGCGAAAGTCGATGGCCGAGACGTTCACCGCCATGCAAATCGGCGCCAGGCCCTGGCGTTGCCAAGCACGTGCTTGCTGGCAGGCGCGGTTGAGCACCCATTGGCTGAGGGCAACGATCAGGCCGCAATCCTCGGCCAGGGGAATGAATTGGCCGGGGTAAACCAAACCGTGATCGGGGCGGTGCCAGCGCACCAGAGCCTCGGCGCCCACCACCTGGCCCGTGTTCAGCTCCAGTTTGGGCTGGTAGTGCAGGACGAATTCATCGCGTTGCAACGCCAGGCGCAGGCCGGTTTCCAGGGTCTGTTGCTGGTGGGCGCGCAGGTTCATGTCTTCGATGAAAAAACTGAAGTCGTTGGGGCCGCAGTCCTTGATGTTGCGCATGGCGGTTTCGGCGTTTTTGATGAGCGTCATCGCGTCGAAGCCGTCCTCGGGGTACAGGCTGATGCCCAGGCTCGCGGTGACGGTTAGGTCATGCCCGGCCACCGAGTGGGGCGTGTTGACGGCCGCCAGCAGTTTTTCGGCGATGCGCCGGGTTTGCTGCGGGTGCTGAATGTCGCCCAGGATCACCACGAATTCGTCGGAGCCGTAGCGGAACACCGAATCGCTGTCACGCACCGTGGCCACCAGGCACTGGGCCACGTGCTTGAGCATCTGGTCGCCGGCCGGGTGGCCCAAACCGTTGTTGATGCGCTTGAAGCGGTCCAGGCCCAGGAACATCACCGCCAACGTGCAGTCGTGGCGCCGCGACTGGGACAGGCTCTGGGTCAGGCGATCGCCCAGCAAGGTGCTGTTAGGTAACCCGGTGAGCACGTCGTAGTACAACAGGCGCGACACGCTGAGCAACTCCTGGACGCGCTCTTCGATGGTCCGCTCCAGGTCGCGCATCTTGCTCGCCGCGTCCTGGGCCAATTGCCATTTGCAGGTCAGGGCGCTGGCCATCTGGCGGATCTCGATGGCGTCGAAGGGCTTTTTCAGAATCAGCAAGCGGTCGCCCAGGTCCAGGCGTTCGGCCATGTCTTCCCAGGAGTAATCGGAGTAGGCCGTGCACAGGGCGATTTGCAGCTTGGGCGCGATGCGCCACAGCTGCTCGATGGTTTCCAGGCCATCCCAGCCGGGTGGCATGCGCATGTCGATAAAGGCCATGGCGTAAGGCGCGTCGCGGTCCTGGGCGGCTTGCACCATGGCCAGGGCTTCTTGGCCCTGGTACGCCGAGTCGAGGATAAATCGCTCTTGCACGGCGCTGGCGGGGCTGCCGAACAGGGCCATTTCGGCACTGTGCAAGTCGCTATCGGCGAGGGCGGTGGGGGCGAGGATCTTGCGAAAATCCTCATGGATGCCCTCGGTATCGTCGACGATCAGGATCCGTCGGTTAAGGGGGCCAGCTAAAGCCATCATGGCCAGACTCCTATCCAACGTGGGGCCCTTGGATCGACGCTCATCTGGCTTCCCTTCCTGGCTGTGACACATGTCGTCCATTTGCGCCCTGAGCATAGTCAGACGCTGCGGGAAGTGCTACTTAATTGATATCAATTTGCTGCCAAGCTGCGGCAAGTCATCTAGGCTGTCGCGCATCCGCGCTACGGTGGCCGTCTGGAAAGGGGGAGAACCATGGAAGAACAGCTCAACGACGGGCTCGAGCGCAAATCCACCGTGCTGTTGGTGGACGACGAGGAATCGATTCTCAATAGCCTGCGCCGCCTGCTGCGCAGCCAGCCCTACGAGATCCTGCTGGCCGACAGCGGGGAAAAGGCCCTGGAGATCCTCGCGCAGCGGCCGGTGGACGTGGTCATGAGCGATGCACGCATGCCGGGCATGGATGGCGCCACCTTGCTGGCGCACGTCCATCAGCGCTATCCCTCGACCCTGCGCATCCTGCTCACCGGTTATGCCGACATGACGTTGATCGCCAAGGCCATCAACGAAGGACAGATCCACCGCTACCTCAGCAAACCGTGGAACGACGACGAAATGCTGGTGACCCTGCGCCAGGCCCTGGCCCACCACCACTCCGAAGACGAGCGCCAACGCCTGCAAGCCTTGGCCCGCGAGCAGAACGAGCAACTGCGCAGCCTCAACGCCACCCTGGAAAAACGCGTGGCGGCGCGCACCGCCGAGTTGCAGCAAACCGCCGACATGCTCGACCTGGCCTATGAAGAGCTCAAGCGCAGCTATGTGACCGGCACCGAGGTGTTTTCCTTGCTGGCCAACCTGCGCCTGCCCAAGGCCAAGCAGACCAACCGGCAGATCATCGAATTGATCCGCGTGTACTGCAAAACCCACGGCCTGAGCGAAACCGACAGCCGCGACATGACCATGGCCGCCGCGCTCTACAACATCGGCAAACTGAGCTGGACCGACGGCATGATGACCGCCCCGGCCGACCTGCTGCGCCACACCGAACGTGACCTGTACCGCGCCTACCCCAAGCAGAGCGAGTCGCTGCTGATGACCCTGGAGCCGATGAAAGACGCGGCGCGCATCATCCTCCACCACCAGGAACGCTGGGACGGCAGCGGCTTTCCCGATCACTTGCGCGGCGAAGCCATCCCCCTGGGCGCGCGCTGGCTGAAACTGGCGGTGGACTTCATCGAGTTGCAGCGCGGCTTGATCCTGGAGCGGCAAATGAACAGCGCCGAGGCCTTGCTGTTCATCCGCAAATACGCAGGAAGGCTGTACGACCCGGACCTGGTGGAAGACTTCGTCAAGGTGTGCGCCGATTTCCTCAGCGACGTCAGCCTGTCCGATCCCACGGTGGTGGTGCTCGGCACCCGCGAACTGGCCGCGGGCATGGTCCTGGTACGTAACCTCAACGCCGACAACGGCATGCTTCTGCTCAACGCCGGCAAGGTACTGAGCACCGCGTTGGTGGATAAACTCATCGCCTTCGAGGCCATGGAAGCGGGTAAGTACAGCGTGTTTGTGCGGGTGCCCGAGCCTGCGCCTGGGCACGAGCAAGCCGCCGGCCTAGCCTAGGATTTGCTGCGCCAGCAGCACCAAGGCAATGACCATCATGGCCGCGCCGGACACCTGGCTCACCCGCTTCGCGGCGACGGGGCGGGCGCCGAGCACGGCCTGGGCGCCGAAGCCCACCAGCAGGTAAACCAGTGCGCAACTGAGGATATGCACCAGGCCCAAGGCCATCATTTGCACGGGCACCGGCCAGGGTGCCGTGGCGTCGGCGAACTGGGGCAACAGGGCCAAAAACAGCAGGAACACCTTCGGGTTCAACCCGCTCACGCAAAACCCCTTGAATGCCCAGCGTTGGCCTGAGCGCGTGGCCTGGCCGTCATCGGCGTGAGGCACCGACGGGTGGGCGAGCAGGTTGATACCCAACCAGAGCAGGTAGCCTGCCCCGGCCACCGTCAGCGCCGTCAGCACCCGTGGGTGATTGGCCACCACAGTGCCGACCCCCGCAGCCACCACCAGGGTGGCCACCACATGCCCGGCCAACAGCCCGCCCACGGCCGGCATGACCACGCGGCCCTTCAAGCCCGCCGAGATCGCGTAGGCCCAATCGGCCCCCGGCGTAATGATGAACAACACCGATACGGCCCAGAAGGCCGCCAACACACTGAGGGTCATGGCGTTACCCACCCTCGCTGATCCGCCGCTGTCGGCATATTCTCGCTCCCACCCGATGAGCCGCCCCGGGCTGGCCGGGGCGGTGATTAAAGGTGGAAGAAGAATAATGAAAGAGGCGTAGAATTTACTTTCAAAGTGAATCGCTATAGCTCAAAAAAAGGGGAGATTATTCTCAATGGATCGCACAGACCGAAAAATTCTTGCTGAGCTGCAAAAGGACGGTCGCCTTTCCGTTACCGAACTGGCCGAGCGGGTCGGCCTGAGCCTGTCGCCGTGCCACCGCCGCGTGCGGGCCTTGGAAGAGGCCGGCGTGCTGCTGGGCTACCGCGCCCAACTGGACCCGGCCGCCCTGGGCCTGAATTTTTCCGCCATGGTTTTTGTGACCCTGCGTGAAGGCGACCGGCCCGCAGTGGAAGCGTTCGAGACAGCCCTGCTGGACATCGCGCAGATCATCACCGCCCAGCGTTTGTTCGGCGAACCGGACTACTTGCTGCAGGTGGTTGCCCAGGACCTGCCGGCCTTCCAACGGCTTTACGATGAACGCCTGTCGACCTTGCCCAACGTGCAGCGGCTGACTTCCACATTGGTGATGAAGCAGGTGGTGCAGGATCGGCCATTGCCGTTGTGAGGTGGGGGGGCCGGGCCCGGCCCTAATCCCTGTGGGAGCGGGCCTTGCCCGCGATGAGGCCGGGGCAGGCGATGCACTTCTGGCAGTTGGAATGCCGCCATCGTGAGCAGGCTCCCACAGAGGAAAAATGGAAATCCCACCCGCATCACCGTTCACTGTGGGAGCGGGCCTTGCCCGCGATGGCGATTTCAAGACCGCCATCGCGGGCAAGCCAGGTCCCACAGGGCCGCCCTCACCCCCAAGCCTGTCCCCGGCGCTTGAGTTCAAGGCGGCGGACAAACTCCTCCAGCACCAGGGCATACAGGTCATCCTGCAAGTAGGCGTCTTCGATGCCGGCATCCATGTTCGGGTTGTCGTTGACTTCAATCACCACTACTTGGTCCCCCGACTGTTTGAGGTCCACGCCGTAGAGGCCATCGCCGATCAGGTTCGCGGTTTTCACCGCCAGTTCCACCACCGCCCGTGGCGCTTCGTGGACCGGTAGGGTGCGGCACTCGCCGTTGATGTCCTGGGCCCGGGCCTTGTGGTTGTAGATCTGCCAGTGGCCTTTGGACATGAAGTATTGGCAGGCGAAGATCGGTTTGCGGTTGAGCACGCCGATGCGCCAGTCGTATTCGGTATAGAAAAACTCCTGGGCCAGCAGCAGCACGGAGTGCTCGAACAACTGGGCGGTGGCCTGGAGCAAGGCTTGCTGGTTTTCGACTTTGATGACCCCCCGGGAAAAACAGCCATCGGGGATTTTCAGCACCAGGGGAAAGCCCAAGCGCTCGGCCACCCGGGCGAAGTCCTGCGGTCGTTCCTTGTACAGGATTTCGGTGGCCGGCATGCCTAGGCGATGGCTTTGCAGCAGGTCGGCCAGGTACACCTTGTTGGTACAGCGCAGGATCGAGGTGGGGTCGTCCATGACCACCAGGCCTTCGCTTTCGGCTTTTTTGGCGAAGCGGTAGGTGTGGTTATCGACGCTGGTGGTTTCGCGGATCAGCAGGGCGTCGTATTCGGCGAGGCGCGCGTAGTCCTTTTTTTCGATCAGTTGTACGTCGATGCCCAGGCCCCGGCCGACGCGGATGAAGTTCTCCAGGGCCTTGGCATTGGAGGGCGGCATCGCTTCTTGCGGGTCGTGCAAGATCGCCAGGTCATAACGGGCCACGCGGCGCGAACGGGGCAGGCGCCAGATCTTGCGGCTGAAGTTGTCCAGCGCCTGGGCGAATTGATCTTCCTGGTCTTCGCGTAACTTGTGCAGCGTGCCCGGTTTTATACCTTCTATATGCCAACTGGTGGTTTTACGGAACTCAACTAACAGCACCGGGCAAGGAAAGGCTTCAAATAACTGACGGGCCAACTCCTGCATGGGTTCAAGATTGGTTTTGCCGAAGTAGAGGGTCAGGGTAAAGCCTTCAGTATTGCTGTAAAGATGATTGCTCAAGGCTTTTTCCAGGGCCTTGTCCAAGTCATCCAGCGCCAGGCCGTAGAGGGACTTGCGGGTCAGTTCGCTGATGGTGCGCACCGACGGAATCACCCGGTGGCCGCGGGCTTCAGCCAGCAGTGAGCAGTAATAGCCGTAGCCCAGGTACTTGTAATTGCGGCACAGGTTGATGACCTGGGTGCGTTTTGCACCATCCCCCTCCTGGGGGTTTTCCAGGTACTGCTGGGCCGTCATCAGGTCTTCGCTGGGGAAGTATGAGGTCCAGTCTTCTTTGCGCTCGACAATAATTACCAGTTGGCTGCTACTGCGATTGACCTCGGTTAAATAACGAGGCTTGGATATTGTCGCGAGCTGTTTTTGCTCGGATACTGCGCGCCACTCACCTTGTACCGCTGACATAGAAAGAGTCCGTTTGAGAACAGGTTCTTGCCTATAAAGCATGAACTTTCGAGCAAGTCCCGTTTCGTTACGCAACTTTTACGAGTGTGCTATGAACCTAAACTTTCGCCTTGCAACCCTGGGTGATCTGCCAGGGTTGCTGGCCCTGGAACAGCAGTGTTTTACCCATGACCGCCTCAGCGCCCGCAGCTTGCGCTGGATGCTCAGCCGTGCCCACGCCAGCCTGATGCTGGTGCAGGCGGGGGAGGCGTTGCTGGGTTATGGCTTGGTGCTGTTTCGCCACGGCAGTGACGTGGCGCGCCTGTACTCCCTGGCCGTCGCCCCCCAGGGCCGGGGCCTGGGGTTGGGCCGGCAACTGCTCGAACGGGCCGAGGCCTGTGCCCGCGCCCAGGGTTGCGCCTGGCTACGCCTGGAAGTGCGCCCCGACAACCCGGCGGCCATGGGCCTGTATGCGGGCCAGGGTTACCGGCGTTTTGCCCGGGTGGAGGATTACTACGAGGATCACAGCCCGGCGTTGCGCCTGCAAAAGCGCCTTTTGTAGCGCCAGGCCGGCCATCTTGATGCCGTCTTAATACGCCTCACCGCATTCAATGTCCGACCTTGATACCCCTTCACCTAACCTCCCTGGCGCACCGGGGGCCGGGTTTGCCGGCCCCTCCTGTCTGATAAGGGGAGCGATCTTGTTAACACTGCAATTTATCTACGTCGCCAGCGGCGTATGCGCCGTCTCGTTGTTCGCCTACCTGGGCTACGCCCTGATTCGTGCAGAAAAGTTCTGATGGCCCGTCCACAGGCTATTTCATCCGCCCTGCGGGGCTTTCCCGAGCAAGGAAACCGGCAATGTACGACTTGATTTTCGTGGGGTTGACCCTGGTGTTTTTTGGCGCGACGGCCCTGGGCATCGGCGCCTTGGGCAAGATTTGAACGGAGCATCGACATGTTGAGCAATCTGCTGGAATTTGCGGTGATGCTCGGTCTTATGACCGTGCTGGCCGTGTTGATGGGCAAATGGCTGACCCGGGTGTTCACCGGGCCGGGCCATGCCTTGCTGGAACGCGGCACTTACCGTTTGCTGGGGATCGACCCGCGCGAAACCATGGGCTGGGCCCGTTACGCCAGCGCGTTGCTGCTGGCCAACGCGGCGATGATGCTGCTCGGCTACCTGGTGTTGCGCCTGCAGGGCAGCATGCCCCTCAACCCGCTGGAACTGGCGGCGCAAACCCCGGACCTGGCGTTCAACACCGCCGCGTCCTTTATCACCAACACCAACTGGCAGGCGTACTCGGGCGAAACCAGCCTGTCGAACTTCAGCCAGATGGCGGTGATTACCTTCCTGATGTTCGTGGGCGCTACCTCCGGGGTGGTCGCCGCGGCAGGTTTCATTCGCGGTTTGAGCCGTTCCAATTCGGCGGATATCGGCAACTTCTGGGTGGACTTCACCCGCATCCTCTACCGCGTGATGTTGCCGGCGTGCTTTGCCATGGCGTTGGTGTATGTCTGGCAGGGCATGCCGCAGACCCTGGCGTCCCAGGCGCTGGCCACCACCCTTGAAGGCGCGCAGCAGCAACTGATTGTCGGGGCCGTGGCCAGTTTCGAGTCGATCAAGCACATCGGCACCAACGGCGGCGGCTTTTTCAGCATGAACGCCGCGCACCCGTTCGAGAACCCGACGCCGTTGACCAACGCGCTGCACATCCTGAGCATGCTGCTGATCCCGTCGGCCCTGACCTACACCTTCGGCAGCATGCTGCTGCGCCGCCGCCAGGGCTGGGTGTTCTTCGGCACCTTCCTGGTGATGTTCATCGGCTTCTTGAGCGTGGTGTACAGCGCCGAGCAAAGCGGTAACCCGCTGCTGACCCAGGCCGGCGCCGACCAGGTGCTGTCTGCCGGCCAGAGCGGCGGCAACATGGAAGGCAAGGAACTGCGCTTCGGCATCGCCGACACCGCGCTGTTCGTCACCACCACCACCGGCGCCACCACCGGCTCGGTGAACGCGATGCACGACTCCCTGACCCCCATGGGCGGCTTCGTGCCCCTGGCGCAGATGATGCTCAACTGCGTGTTCGGCGGCGACGGCGTGGGCTTTATCAACCTGATCCAGTACGCGCTGCTGACGGTGTTCCTGGTGGGCATGATGATCGGCCGCAGCCCCGAGTTCCTGGGCAAGAAGATCGAGGCCCGGGAAATCAAACTGGTGATGCTCTCGGTGCTCGCGCACCCGATCAGCATCCTCGGTTTCACCGCCATCGCCGCGCTGTGGCCCGACACCCTCAAAAGCCTCAACAACATTGGCCCCCACGGGTTCAGCGAGGTGCTGTACGCCTACACCTCGGGCACGGCCAACAACGGTTCGGCGTTCGCCGGGCTCAATGCCAACACACCGTTCTTTAACACCACCATTGGCCTGGCCATGTTGATCGGGCGCTTCTTTACCATGCTGCCGATGCTGGCGGTGGCCGGTTCCCTGGCGATGAAGAAAAACATCCCGGCCGGTGCCGGCACCATTCCTACGGCGACGCCGCTGTTCATGTTTTTGGTGGTGTTCGTGGTGTTGGTGGTCGGTGGCCTGACTTTCCTGCCGGCGCTCGCGCTGGGGCCGCTGGTGGAGCAACTGCAATTGCTGTCCGGCCAGACGTACTAATAAGGGGCTGTGTGATGACGACTCAAACTGCAATCAAGACCCAACCGCTGGTCAAGGGGCTGTTGCGCCCGGTGCTGGTGTCGGCGGGGTTTTTCCTGCTGCTGACGGGCCTGGGCTATCCGCTGGCGACCACCCTGGTGGCCAACGTGATGTTCCCTTATCAGGCCCAGGGCAGCCTGATCGAACGTGATGGCCTGGTAATCGGCTCCGCCGTGATCGGCCAGCACTTCTCGCGCCCCGAATACTTCCAAGGGCGCCCCAGCATGACCGCCGACAAGCCCTATAACGCTGGCTCCAGTGGCGCCAGCAACCTGGGCCCGACCAGCCAGAAACTCATCGACCAGGTGGCTCAGCGCGCCCAGGACTACCGCCAACTCAACGGCCTGGCGCCGGATGCCTTGGTGCCGGTGGATGCGGTGACGGCCTCGGCCTCGGGCCTGGACCCGCACATCTCCGTGGCCAACGCCCAGCTCCAGGTGGCGCGGGTGGCACGCCTGCGCAAGGTGCCTGAAGCCGAGCTGATGAAGCAGGTTCAGGCCCATACCGAGCAGCGCACCCTGGGCCTTTTGGGCGAGCCTCGGGTCAATGTGCTGCAACTCAACCTCGCGCTCGATGCACAGGCTCCCGTGCATCAGCAACCTCTCGCGGCCAGTGAGTAAGAGACACAACCATGCGTAGCAAAAAACCGTTGTTCGATCGCACCATTGTGCTGACTGCCTGCCTGGATGCCTTCAAGAAACTGGCACCCCAGGCGCAGTGGAAAAACCCGGTGATGTTCGTGGTCTACCTGGGCAGCATTTTCACCACCCTGTTGTGGTTGCAATCCTTGGGCGGCGCTGGCGAAGCCCCCAGTGGCTTTATCCTGAGCATCACCCTGTGGCTGTGGTTCACCGTGTTGTTCGCCAACTTCGCCGAGGCCCTGGCCGAAGGCCGTAGCCGCGCCCAGGCCGCCAGCCTGCGCAGCATGAAGCGCCAGACCCTGGCCAAGGTGCTCAAGCAGCCCAAGTACGGCAGTGCCTGGGCGCCGAGCGAGGCCAGCCTGTTGCGCAAGGACGTCGTGGTGCTGATCGAGGCCGGCGACCTGGTGCCCCTGGACGGGGTGGTGATCGAAGGTGTGGCCTCGGTGGACGAGAGCGCCATCACCGGCGAGTCGGCACCGGTGATCCGCGAGGCGGGCGGGGACTTTTCCTCGGTCACCGGCGGCACCCGGGTGCTGTCCGACTGGTTGGTGGTGCGTATCAGCGTTAACCCCGGCGAGTCGTTCCTGGACCGGATGATCTCCATGGTCGAGTCGGCCAAACGGCAGAAAACCCCCAACGAAGTGGCCCTGACCATTTTGCTGGTGGGCCTGACGTTCCTGTTCCTGCTGGTGATCGTGACCCTGAGCCCGTACTCGATCTTTGCCGTGGCCATGAGCGGCAGCGGCAGCGTGGTCAGCGCCACGGTGCTGGTGGCGTTGTTGGTCTGCCTGATTCCCACCACCATCGGTGGCCTGTTGTCAGCCATTGGGGTAGCGGGCATGAGCCGGATGATGTCGGCCAATGTCATCGCCACCTCCGGCCGCGCCGTAGAGGCGGCCGGCGACGTGGACGTGCTGTTGCTGGACAAGACCGGCACCATCACCCTCGGTAACCGCCAGGCCTGCGCATTCTTGCCCGCGCCCGGCATCAAGGAAGCGGACCTGGCCGATGCGGCGCAGTTCGCCTCCCTGGCCGACGAAACCCCGGAAGGGCGCAGCATCGTGGTGCTGGCCAAGCAGAAGTTCGACCTGCGCGCCCGGGACTTGCAGGCGTTGCAGGCCAGCTTCGTGCACTTCACCGCGCAAACCCGCATGAGTGGTGTTGACCTGCCCAGTGGCCGGCAATTGCGCAAAGGCGCGGCCGATGCCATTCGCGCCCATATCGAGGCCCTGGGCGGCAGCTTCCCCCAGGCATTGCAGGCCAAGGTCGATGAAGTGGCACGCCGTGGCAGTACGCCGCTGGTGGTGTCCGACGGGGCTCAGGTGCTGGGGGTGGTCGAGCTCAAGGACATCGTCAAGGGCGGGATGAAGGAGCGCTTCGCCGAGTTGCGGCGCATGGGCATCAAAACCGTGATGATTACCGGCGACAACCGCCTCACCGCCGCCGCCATCGCGGTAGAGGCGGGGGTGGATGACTTCCTCGCCGAGGCGCGCCCCGAGGACAAGCTGCAATTGATCCGCGACTACCAGGCCCAGGGCAAGCTCGTGGCCATGACGGGTGACGGCACCAACGACGCCCCGGCGCTGGCCCAGGCCGATGTGGCGGTGGCGATGAACAGCGGCACCCAGGCTGCCAAGGAAGCGGGCAACATGGTCGACCTGGACAGCAACCCGACCAAGTTGATCGAGGTGGTGGAAGTGGGCAAACAGATGCTCATGACCCGCGGCGCGCTGACTACCTTCAGCGTGGCCAACGATGTGGCCAAGTATTTTGCTATCGTACCGGCCGCTTTCGTCGCCACTTACCCGCAACTGGGGGCGTTGAACGTGATGCAGCTGACCAGCCCGAACTCGGCGATCCTCAGCGCGGTGATCTTCAATGCGCTGATTATCGTGTTCCTCATCCCGCTGGCGCTCAAGGGCGTGGCTTACCGGGCCATAGGCGCGGCGGCGCTGCTCAATCGCAACCTGCTGATCTATGGGTTGGGCGGGGTACTGGTGCCCTTTGCGGGGATCAAACTTATCGACATGCTATTGACCGGCCTCGGCCTGGTCTGAAAGGACTGACTGCACGGCGCCGCGAAGGCGCCGTTGCCGTTTCACAAGGATTGCCATGGCTGTCATCGACACCCTTACTGTTTCCCCGGATGGGCGCCCCGACCCGGACGCCCTGCTGGAAAAACTGCAACAACAAGAGCATGCCGCCCGCCAGGGCAAGCTGCGCATCTACTTTGGCTCCAACGCCGGGGTGGGCAAGACCTGCGCCATGCTCAGCGCCGCCCGCCAGGAGCAGCGCCAGGGCCGCGATGTGGTCGCCGGCGTGGTAGAAACCCACGGCCGGCGCGACACCGCCGAGCGCCTCGAAGGCCTGGAGGTGTTGCCGCGCAGCAGCATGCTGCACCGCGACTGCGCCCTGAGCGAGTTCGACCTGGATGCCGCCCTGGCGCGCCACCCCGACGTGTTGCTGGTGGATGAGTTGGCCCACAGCAACGTGCCCGGTTCACGCCACCCCAAGCGTTGGCAGGATGTGGAAGAACTGCTGCGCGCCGGCATTGACGTGTGGACCACCCTCAACGTCCAGCACCTGGAAAGCCTCAACGACATCGTCAGCGGCATCATCGGCATACGCGTGCGCGAAACGGTGCCCGACCACGTGTTCGACAACGCCCATGAAGTGCTGGTGATCGACCTGCCGCCCGACGACCTGCTGCGCCGGCTCAAGGATGGCAAGGTGTACCTGGCGCCCCAGGCCGAGCGTGCCTCGCGCAACTTCTTTCGCAAGGGCAACCTGCTGGCGCTGCGGGAACTGACCCTGCGCCGCACCGCAGACCGGGTCGATGCGCAAATGCGCGACTACCGCCGCGAACGCTCGATCATCACCCTGTGGCCGGCCCGCGAACGCCTGCTGGTGGGCGTGGCGGGGCACCCCTCGGACGAGCGCCTGGTGCGCGAAGCGGCGCGTTTGGCGCAAAAACTGGAGGCGGACTGGATTGTCGTCCACGTCAGCGGCCCGCAACGCCGGGGCGCGGCGGCGAACCGCTACGCCAGCGCCATGAAAACCCTGGCCCTGGCCGCCGAATTCGGCGCCGACACCACCACCCTCAGCGCCCTGGATGTGGCCGAGGCCCTGGTGACCTGCGCCCGTGAGCACAACGCCAACCGCTTGGTGCTGGGGCACTGCCCGCGCAAGGTCTGGCAGTTCTGGCATCAGTCGGTCAGCGACCGCATCAGCCGCCGCCACCCGCAGATCGACCAGATTGTCATCGCCCATGGCCCGTTGCCGCGGGCGGCGGCGCCGGTGGCCAAGGCCGAGGGCGCATTGGCCCCCAGCCGCGCCCCGGCCTATCTATGGGCCAGCCTGGCGTGCTTTGCCGCGACGGCGGTGGCCGCGCTGCTGTTGCAAGTGTTCGACCCGGCCAACGTGGTCATGCTGTTTTTGCTCACCGTGGTACTGGTGGCCCTGCGCTGGGGGCGCGGCCCCGGCGTGTGGGCGGCGATGCTGGCGGTGCTGTGCTTCGACTTCTTTTTCGTGCAGCCGCGCTTGTCATTCACCGTCAACGACACCCAATACTTTTTCACCTTCGCCTTGATGCTGGGCATCGCCCTGTTTACCGGGCAACTCACCGCGCGCCTGCGGTTCGAGGCCCGCAGCGCGGCGGCGCGCGAGCGCCGGGCCACCTCCCTGGCACGGTTGGCGCGCGACCTCTCGGCGGCATTGACGGTGGAGCAGATCAGCGAAGTGGCCCTGCGCACCTTCAGCGGCGTGTTCGAGGCGCGGGTCGGCCTGGCCCTGCCGGATCTGGACGACCGCGTGCATGGCGTCGGCGGCGCTTTTGCGGTGGATGAAAGCATTGCCCAATGGGCCTATGACCATGGCCAACCGGCCGGCCAGGGCACCGATACCCTGGCCGCCGCCCAGGGCTGCTACTGGCCGCTGAAGGCGCCGATGCGGGTGCGTGGGGTGTTGGTGCTGGCGCTGGCCGAACCCGAACGCCTGAGCGACCCCCAGGAACGGCGCCTGCTGGAAGCCTGCATGAGCCAATTGGCCATCGCCCTGGAACGGGTGCACTACGTCGAAGTGGCGCAAAGCACCCTGGTGCAGATGGAGGGCGAACGCATGCGCAACACCTTGCTTGCCGCCATTTCCCACGACTTACGCACGCCGCTGACCACCATCATGGGCGCGGCGGATGCGGCCGCCCCCCATGCCCCGCCCGGGCCGCTGCGCGATTTGCTCGGCGGTATCCACGAGCAGGCCAGCTCCATGCAGCGCCTGATCGAAAACCTGCTGGACATGGCGCGCATGCAGGAGGGCGGGGTGCGTTTGAACCGCCAGTGGCATTCACTGGAAGAAATCGTCGGCAGCGCCCTGCGCCAACTGCGCGAGCCTCTGGCCCGGCATGAGGTACGCACGACCATGGCCCCGCAGTTGCCGCTGGTGGAGGTCGACGCCTTGCTGATCGAGCGGGTGCTGGTCAACCTGCTGGACAACGCCGCCAAGTACACTCCCGCCGGCAGCCTGATCGAAGTCCAGGCACGGGCCGCAGGCGACAGCCTGATTTTGCAGGTCAGCGACAACGGGCCGGGTTGCCCCGAGGGCAGCTCCCTGAACACCCTGTTCGAGCCGTTCACCCGCGGGCGCCAGGAATCGCCTGTGGCGGGCATCGGCCTGGGGCTGGCCCTGAGCCGGCGCATCGTCGAAGCCCATGGCGGCCATATCGAGGCTGTGCCCCACACCGGCACGGGCATCCGTTTCATCATCACCTTACCGGCGGGGCAGCCGCCGAGCATGGAAACCCTATGACCAGTGCTCGCATCCTTATCGTTGAAGACGAGGCCAATATCCGCCGCTTTGTCGGCATTGCCCTGCAGGACGAAGGTTTTCAGGTATTCGAGGCCGACAGCGTCAAGCGCGCGCTGATCCACGCCGCCAGCCGCCAACCGGACCTGGTGATCGTTGACCTGGGCTTGCCCGACGGCGACGGCAAGCACTTGATAACCGAACTGCGCGGCTGGCTGGCGGTGCCGATCCTGGTGCTGTCGGCGCGTGACCGCGAGGAAGAGAAAGTCGCGGCGCTGGATGCGGGCGCCGATGATTACCTGGTCAAACCCTTTGGCGTGCCGGAACTGTTGGCCCGCATCCGCGCGCAACTGCGCCGCCATGTGCTGACTGGCAACGTGGCCGCCACCAGCCAAGTGACCTTCGGCAGCATCGCGGTGGACCTGGCCACCCACGAAGTGCGCCGCGACGGCGTGCTGGTGCACCTGACGCCCATTGAATACCGCTTGCTGTGCGCGCTGATCCGCGGCCAGAGCCGGGTCATGACCCATCGCCAGTTATTGCTGGAAGTGTGGGGGCTCGATTATGTGGAGCGGTTTCATTATTTGCGGGTACACATGGCGCACTTGCGACAAAAACTGGAAGTGGATGCCGCGCAGCCGCAGCACTTTATTACCGAGTTGCAAGTGGGTTATCGGTTGGTGGGTCTTTAATCCGCCATTCGCCAATGGGCTCGTACACTGCCTGTAGAGAACTAATTATTACCCGTAAAGAAACCGTATAGTCGCTTGTATATAAAGATGGGCGACTTATGATGGCGTTGTCTAAGTGTCTAAGCCTGAGGTTTATTATGAGTAACGAAGATCTTGGATGGTTGATTATGTCCATGATTGGCGTGTTTGGCCTGGCCTCGCTTGTGTTCGAGTACCTGGGCAAACAGCATGGCGTAAAGCGCGCAAAGCCGGGTGCAAAGCCCGCCAGGCCGCAAGGCGTGAAAAAGTAAGTTTCGCTGGTTTAAAAATCTTAGTTTCAGTGAACGCAACGTTAAGTTGGGTTGAGGGACTCTCATCATGGCCCGTTATTATCGCAAGCCCGGCTCGGCCAAAGTGGTAGAAATAGGCACGGATCAAGTGTTGGCGGTGGTGTTTTTTGGGCCTATTTACTTGTATTACGCAGAACTCTGGCCGCACTTGGCACTCTGGATAGTTGCCTATGGTATCGGCCTGTTGGCCGGGCCGCCGTGGTTGCTGTTACCGGTGGTTGGCCTGCCGTTGGTCTACGCCTTTCGTATTCAACACATCGTGACCCAGGACTACCTGAAAAAAGGCTGGGTGCCGGTGCAAGCGGCGCAGCTTGCCCAATAGCCCCTGGCCCGACAGAATCGCGCCCCGGCCCCGCCAGCGGTGTGGGGCGGTTGGGCTGAAAAGGGGAACGCCGTTGAACGAACAGACCTTGTCCATGCGCCTCGAGCGCGTCGCGGCCCACGTGCCGGCCGGCGCGCGGCTGGCCGATATCGGCTCGGACCACGCCTATCTGCCGGTGGCGTTGATGGCCCGGGGCGCCATCGCGGCGGCGGTGGCGGGCGAGGTGGCATTGACGCCGTTCAACGCCGCCCAGCGCACCGTGCACGAAAGCGGTTTTGCACAGCGCATCAGCGTGCGCCGGGCCGATGGCCTGGGGGCGATCATGGCGCACGACGACATCAGCGCCATCAGCCTGTGCGGCATGGGCGGCGAAACCATCCGCGACATCCTCGAGGCGGGCAAGGCGCATTTGAGCGGCCGGGAGCGGCTGATCCTGCAACCCAACGGCGGCGAGCCGCCACTGCGCCAATGGCTGATGGACAACGGCTACCGCATCGTCGGCGAAGAGGTGCTGCGGGAAAACCGCTTCGACTACGAAATCATCGTCGCCGAACGCGGCGCACCGGTGGCCTACAGCGCCCAGCAGTTGTACTTCGGCCCGCTGCAACTGCAAGCCCGCAGCCCGGCGTTTTTGCTCAAGTGGCAACGCCTGCTGCGCCAGAAACAACGGGTGTTGAGCCATTTGGCCCGGGCCCGGCAAGCGCTGCCCGAGGCGAAGGTACGGGACATCGCGCGCCAGGCGCGGTGGATCGCCGAGGTGCTGGCCTGAGGCGGGAACCGGTGGGCTTGGGGCGGTTGCCTACAGCAAACTTTCTGATTGCCTGGCCTTCAAGCGGCGAAAACCTACAAATAGTCTTCAATGACCGGTGACTGCGGCCGATAAGCCTGATATCGCCGCACGCAGCAGCCCGCGTCGCTCCCTCACCGCAGAAGGCCCAAGGATGACTATAAAACTCCGTCTGTTGCTGCTGATCGGCACCAGTGTGCTCACCGTCCTCATCGTTGGCCTGGTCAATTACCTGGGCAATGAACGCATGCAGGTCGCGATGCTCGACAGCGAAACCAGCATGACCGCCCTGAGCAATCACCTGGAAGCCGACATGATGCACGACGCCCTGCGCGCCGACGTGCTGGCGGCGATGCTGGTGGGGCTTAACAAAAGCGTCAGCAGCCGCGATGAAGTGCTCACGGCGCTGAATGAACACGCGGCGAATTTTCGCAAGGCCTTGGGGGAGAACCTGGAACTGCCCCTCAACGACACCCTCGAAGCGGCCCTGACCCACCTCAAGCCCAGCCTCGACGCCTACATCGCTTCGGGCGAGCGGATGGTCGCCCTGGCCCTGGACGACCCGGAGGCGGCCCAACAGCAACTGGGCGGCTTCAGCACGGCGTTTACCGAGCTGGAAGGGCAGATGGCCAGCTTGAGCGAACTGATCGAGAGCAACTCCAAGGCCAGTGGCGAGCGCACCCGTGCGGCGGTGCACAGTGCCAACCTGACCCTGGCTGTGGTGCTGGCGCTGTGCTTGCTGCTGGTGGTGGCCCAGGGGGTTTGGGTGACCAAAAGCATCATGGCCCCGCTTCAGGTGGCGCGGCGGATTGCCGACAGCATCGCCCACGGCAACCTCAGCGAACCGATCCCGGAACCGGCCAACCGCGATGAAGCGAGCATGCTCATCCGCAGCCTGGCGGTGATGCAGCGTGACCTGCGCGGCATGATCGAGGTGGTGCGCAGCAATGCCCAGGGCGTTTCGGGCATGACCCAGCAGTTGAGCAGCGGTTGCCATGAGGTGGCGGCCAGCAGCCAGCAGCAAAGCGCGGCGGCGGGGACCATGTCGGCCGCCACCAGCCAAATGACCGCCAGCATCGAAGAAATCACCCGCCACGCCCAACATGCGCTGCAAATGGCCAACCAGGCCGAAGCCTTGGCCAAGAACGGCGGGCGGGTGATCCATCAAGTGGTCAGCGACATGGACGGCATCGCCCGTTCGGCCCAGGAATCGGCCCAGGTGATCCGCACCCTGGACAAGGAGTCCGAGGGGATTTTCAGCATCATCCAAGTCATCAAGGGCATCGCCGACCAGACCAACCTGCTGGCGCTCAACGCCGCCATCGAAGCCGCCCGGGCCGGTGAGCAGGGCCGCGGTTTTGCCGTGGTGGCCGACGAAGTGCGTAGCCTGGCGGGGCGCACCAGTGCCTCGACCCAGGAAATCGCCGCCATGGTGGCGCGTATCCAAACGAGCACCCGCGAAGCGGTGACCAGCATGGAAGCGGGCGTGGCCCAGGTGGACAAGGGCATGGCGGTGACGGCGGATGTGGAGCGGGCGATCCGCGAGATCCTCGAAGCCACCCTGAGCACCACCCAACTGGTCAACGACATCAGCCGCACCATTGGCGAGCAGGGCCTGGCCAGCAACGAAATCGCCCATCAGGTGGAGATGATCGCCGACATGTCCGCCGGTAATACCCGGGTCATCGGCCAAACGGCCGGCACCACCGACGAACTCTCGGCACTGGCCGGCCAGCTCGCGCAATCGGTGGACCGCTTTCGCCTGTGATTACTCAGCGGCCGGCGCCTGGCCGTCGACCCAGCGTTGCCGGTGGCAATCGGCCGGGCCCAGGGCGCGGCCGCTGGCGGATTGCACCACGAGGGGCCGCAGCGCTTGCCCGGTGGCGTTGTCCAGCAACACCGAGCGGGTTTCCCCAGGGGTAAACAGAAAACGCTCGCCCCACTGGCGCAGGCACACGATCAGCGGGAACGCCTCGCGGCCCTTGGCCGTGAGCACGTACTCCTTGTAGGCGCTGCCGTCGGACGCGGGGCGCACCTGCAACAGGCCCACCTCCACCAGGTTTTTAAGCCGTGCGGCGAGGATGTTCTTGGCCACGCCGAGGCTTTTCTGGAACTCGCTGAAGCGGCGAATATCGTCGAATGCGTCGCGAATAATCAGCAGTGACCAACGATCTCCCAGCACTTCCAGGGTTCGGGCCACCGGGCATTCGCGAGTGGGCTGGGGGGCTTCTAGGGTCATGGTGTTTACCTTGTGCAGAGCATTGCCGCAGTGGGCAGGGCTTTCGAGGATGTGGTTGCGATTTGAAACCTGATGGGTTAACAATGCCAATCTAGTTGCCAATTGAAACCAGCTTAGCCCCACGGAAGTGCAGATGAAAGCCCATGTTGATTCAGAGCCCCTATGCGTTGCCCTTCACACGCCGCTGGCACGGCCCGCCCAGGGCCTGTCGCCGGCCCTGACTTGGCTGTTCTCGGTGACCTGCGCCCTGGCGGTGGCCAATGTCTACTTCGCCCAGCCCCTGCTCGACAGCATCGCCCAAAGCCTGGGCGTGGCCGCGGCCACTGTTGGCATGGTGGTGACCGCGACCCAGGTGGGCTATGGGCTGGGGCTGCTGTTTATTGTGCCGCTGGGGGATCTGCTCAACCGCAAACGGCTGGTGCTGACCCTGGTGCTGCTGTCGGCACTGGCACTGGCGGCGGCCGGCGCGGCGCAGCAATGGCTGGCATTGCTGGCGGCGATGATGGTGGTGGGGTTGCTGGCGGTGGTGGTGCAGATTCTCGTGGCCTACACCGCCGCCCTGGCGAGCCCCGCGCAACGGGGCGAGGCGGTGGGCACGGTGACCAGTGGCATCGTCCTGGGCATTTTGCTGGCGCGCTTCACCTCGGGGCTGGTCGCTGACCTGGCGGGGTGGCGTGCGGTGTATTTCGTATCGTCGGCCTTGATGCTGGTGATCGCGGCGGTGCTGTGGAAAGTGGCCCCGGCCACTGTGGCCGGCAAGGGCACGCAGACTTACCGGGCGCTGCTGGGCTCGCTGTTCCAACTGCTGCGCAGCGACCGGTTGCTGCGGGCGCGGGGGCTGTTGGCCTTGCTGGTGTTCGCCGCGTTTTCGGTGCTGTGGACCACCATGGTGCTGCCGCTCAGCGCCGCGCCCTGGTCGTTGTCCCACACGGCCATTGGCCTGTTCGGCCTGGCGGGCGTGGCCGGTGCGCTCGCCGCGCGGCGCGCCGGGCGCTGGGCCGACCAAGGCCTGGGGCAACGGGTGACGGGCATCTCCTTGGGGCTGTTGCTGCTGGCCTGGCTGCCCATCGCCTTTAGCGAAACCTCGCTGCTCGCCCTGGTGTGTGGGGTGATCCTCCTCGATTTCGCGGTGCAAGCCGTGCATGTCACCAGCCAGAGCCTGATTTTCGCCGCCCGGCCCGACGCCCAGAGCCGCATGGTCGGCGCCTACATGGGCTTCTATTCCCTGGGCAGCGCCCTGGGCGCCGTGGCCGGGACCCAGGTCTATGGGCGCTGGGGCTGGGGCGCCGTTAGCGCGTTGGGAGCCGGCATCAGTGGCGTGGCGCTGTTGATGTGGCTCTACGGGCGCTGGCGCAACGCTTGTTGCAACTGATGCACCGCGCTCGCTTCCACGGCGCCTTCATCGGCCCCCGCCGCAAAGGTGGCGCAACACGCGGTAGCACCGGCGTCTGCACCGCCACCACACTGCCCGGCCAGCAGCCGATCCAGCCACAGCACCGCGTGGGCATGGGGCCCGAGCACCAAACCGTCGCGCACCAGGGGCAGGGCGGTGGCGGCGAGGGCCCCGGGGCACTGATGAAGGGCGTCACCATCGCCCATGGGCGCAGTGACCAGCGACTAGAATCCACAGGGCAACCCACCCTCGAGGAAACCCGACATGACCGCCAAAAACACCCTCTGCCTATGGTTCGATGGCGCCGCGCTGGAAGCCGCGACCTTCTACGCCCAGACCTTCCCCGACAGCGCCGTTAACGCGGTGCACCACGCGCCCGGTGACTACCCGGCGGGCAAGCAGGGCGATGTGCTCACGGTGGCGTTCACCGTAATGGGCATACCCTGCCTGGGCCTGAACGGTGGCCCGGCGTTCAAACCGACCGAGGCGTTTTCGTTTCAAGTGGCCACCGATGACCAGGCCGAAACCGATCGCCTGTGGCACGCCATCGTCGCCAACGACGGCCAGGAAAGCGCCTGCGGCTGGTGCAAGGACAAGTGGGGCGTGTCCTGGCAAATCACCCCGCGCCAGTTGACGGCAGCCATTAGCCACCCGGACCCGGCGGTGGCCAAACGTGCGTTCGAGGCGATGATG
This sequence comes from Pseudomonas sp. MF08875, assembly GCF_059862525.1. Taxonomy (NCBI): domain Bacteria; kingdom Pseudomonadati; phylum Pseudomonadota; class Gammaproteobacteria; order Pseudomonadales; family Pseudomonadaceae; genus Pseudomonas; species Pseudomonas sp. MF08875. Next base: position 42,697 of record NZ_JCBCUW010000016.1, on the reverse strand, counting down.
GAGATGGGCAAGATTGATATCGCCAGGATCGAGGCGGCGGTGAAGGGGTAGGTTGCAGGGGGGCATAAGCCTGATGGCTCGATGCTCCAAACTGATACCATCACGCCATCGACCCGCCGAGCAGAAAAGATGAACCGTCGTAAAAAGATCAAGCAACTGCTACAGGCCCATGCCAAAAAGGCCAGCGCCAAGTTGGCACCGCAGAACAAGCCTAAATACATCAGCAAAGCCGACCGCCTGAAAATGGCTACCGAGGCGGGTGATGATCCCATCATGCCTTCTGAGAGCTGATGGCCCAATGCCAATAAGCGCTTGCTCGCTCAGGGCAGCGCAGCTACTGTCAATGCCATGAATCAATCGCCCGCTCTCTTGACCACGACCACCACGACCGCCAAAGGCGAGTCGTGAGAGGTGCCGTGAGCCAATAACCCACACACTTCAAAGGCCCGCCAGTGATGGAAAGGGCCTTTTTTCTGCCCTTGCGTCGCTGGCCAAAACGCAAGGAAAAGCACCATGTACGCACTGTTGATTCTCGATATGCAGGTGGGTTTGTTTCATGGCCCGGAAAAACCCTGGGCCGGCGAAGCGCTGCTAGACACCCTCAATACGCTGTTAAACAGCGCCCGGAACGCCGGCGCGCCGATTTTTCTCGCCCGCCATGTGGGCCCGCCCGGCTCACCGATCGAACCGGGAAGCCCATTGACGCAACTGGTCCCGCAGTTGCTGCTACAGGGCGACGAAGTGGTTTTCGAGAAAACCCGGCCCAACGCCTTCGTCAACACGGCCCTGGCCGATCATCTGCGCGCCTGTGGCGTGGAAGGTGTGGTGGTCTCGGGAATGAAAACCCAGTATTGCGTCGACAGCACCTGCCGCGCCGCCCGGGATATGGGGTTCGAGGCGGTGCTGATCGCCGATGGCCATACCTGCTCAGACACCCCGGCGCTGAAGGCCGACGCAATAATCGCTCACCACAACACAACGCTGGCGGGAGCATTCTGCCGCGTCCTACGGGCTGAGGATTGGCATTTCTAAGGGCGGGCGGATCGGCCCACAGGAGGGCCGATCTGTCTGTTTTGGGGGCAGGGGGGGCATCACATCAACGCCTCGCCGCTGTCCTGGCACAACAGGTCGGCCACCGCCCGGTTCGCTTTTGCACTTGGACCTTTAAGAACTCTCAAGGCTGACTTTTAGGCCTGCCCGTTCGGCCAGTTCAATAATGTGCGCTACTCGATCGGCGTCACCAATAAACCCGTTGTAATTCTCACCTCCGTCGTCCAAGTGAAAATAACGCTTACCAAACTGCGCCAACCATCGATCAAAGTTGTCGAGTACCTCGGGTATCGATGTAGCCTCTTTGGGCACATAAACGTAGGGCTCTGTCAGGTCCTGGGCGCGAACCAGATACGGCGCCTGATACTCAAACACGTCATGACTTCTCCAATCCATGCTCATTAGAACGAGGTGTTCAAGTTTTTGCCCCTTTGAGTCATTCAGCAGCCCCTCGGTGAGGGCGCCGGACGGGTCGTCACCCATTGCGAACCTGCGCATGACACGCCGCACAAGCCTGGCGCCTTCTTTTTCCGGAACGACAGCGACCAGCGCCTGGGTAAAGGCTTCGAGGGCTTTTTTCTGCGCGGGGTCAGCTTGCTCAGGCCGTAGCTCTTTCATGATTGCCGAGGCGCTGAGGTTGGTTTCTTCAGGTGGCGGCATGGTAAAACGCCCACCAAACAACCGATCTAATAAACCCATACCACTCCCTGGAACACCGTGAAGTTACAACTGAAATAGTGGCTGCCGATCGAGGCTTACCGCTGTCGAATTAACTGGCACGCCGTGAAATTTGTCGACCTGTTGCGGGTTTGTATCTACCTGTGATCGACACTTGCCTGCCATGAAAGGTTCCGGCACGGGGAAAATCAGTGGGGACGGCATGGCTCAAGGGCAAGGGGCAAAGATTCATCGGTATTTAAAAATCACCCCACTCATGTATTGATTTAAATCGCGCAGGTCCTGAACGCTCCAAGCGTGTGGCGATAGTTTGACTCCATTCTCTTGCAAGGTTTCAGGGGGGCGAATCTCCATTGGGGCGAAGTATGATCGACGAGGCAATAACGCCTGTGTAGTCATGTAATCGTTCCATAGGCTGCCCTTTACGGTAAAAGATAGGTTGTGGTTTTTTATAAAAATATAGAAATGCCCATTCGGCCTATCAAAAACACGAGCAAAATCAAAAAGAACACTCGGATAAAGCCACTTCCATAGCGCAGCGCCAAAAACGTGCCTGTGAGGGAGCCCGCAATATTGCAAATCCCGACCACTCCCCCGATTGTCCATAACACATTGCCCGAGGGGATGAAAAATATAAGCGCCGCAATGAACGTACCTAAGTTGACCAGTTTTGCCGAAGCGGACGCATTTAAAAAGTCGAAGCCGAAGGCTTTTACGAAAACGAAAAGCAGAAGGCTTCCACTACCTGGCCCAAATACACCATCATAAAATCCGATGAGCCCCCCAAAACAAGTCCCTAATAGGATTTCCTTTCTTCGGTAGTTCTGCTTTAAATGAACACGGCCTAGATCCTTCTTGGCAAATGTATAGGCCGCCATGGCTATCAAAATAATGAATACTACATACTCCATGAATTTTTTAGGTACGAGCGAAACAGAAACTGCGCCAAGAAATGCAAATGCAAACGCCGAGATTATCATTGGAACCATAAGCTTCCAGATGATCTTTATTCTTTTTACATAGGTGAGTATGGATGATAGGTTGCCCGCCAGTACGGCCAGCTTATTGGTTCCAAAAACAGTGGCCAGGCTGTACTGGGGCAGGGCATGCAAAAGTGCTGGTACCTGTACCAGGCCTCCACCGCCAACCGCAGCGTCAATCAGGCCACCACAGAATGCAAAAAAACCTAACGCAACCAAGGCGTATTCAACGTGCATATCAATCATCCAGCCAGTACTTGTAATCATGACAAGGTGATCTGACGACATTTTACTCGGAGACTATGCCGCCACTCGCATTATTGAGCCTCCTGAGTAATTGAGTGGTCAATAACGTCGAACGGTTTTGCAATGATGTCGAACTCATGATTTCGCCTTTATCATCCTTTGGGCGCTGGTTGAAATTTCCTGCGCGAATTGGACCCGATTAAATTAGTTGGTTGATATGACAATCACAAGTGATTTATAGTGAGCCGATCATTCATTTTAAATGAGCGGTTGGCTAATGGAGCTCTCGCAATTAACCATGTTCAAAACAGTTGCCGAGCAAGGCAGTATCGTTCGAGCGTCTGAGCTATTGCATTGTGTTCCTTCAAATATAACAAATAGGATAAAGCTCCTCGAAAGTGAGTTAGGAGTATCGCTTTTTATAAGAAAAGGTAGAGGGCTGATTATCAGCCCGTCAGGTGTGTTGTTTCTGACCTATACAAACAAAATTCTATCGTTGTGCCAAGAAGCTCGCAGGGCGCTGGAACCCAGTTCGATGCCATCGGGGATATTGAGTATTGGTGCGATAGAATCTTGCGCGACAGGACGGCTGCCTAAACTGTTATCTAAGTTTCACCAGAATTATCCTTCAGTTCAAATGCAATTCAGCACCGGGCCATGGCCTCAACTCTTAAGTGATGTAGTAGCCCATAAATTAGATTGTGCGGTTATTGCTGCCGACAACGAACATCCTGACATCAGCCGTTTGGAGATTTACAAAGAGGAGCTTGTGTTGATTGCTTCTCCTGATATGGGTGATATAAAGAAACCTCAAGACCTGAGTGGGAAAAATATTTTTATGTGGCCTGAGGGATGCCCTTATCGGAAATCTCTTGAAGGCTGGCTTGACGAGCATCGTGTTGCGACGGTTATAACGAGTATCGCCAGCTATGGAACTATTCTTGGTTGCGTAAGTTCGGGTGCGGGGGTTTCACTTGTGCCCAAAGGTTTTTTTGAACAGTTCAAGAGTATTGGGGGCATATGTGGGCATACGTTCGATGACTTGGCGCCCATACAAAACTATTTTGTATGGAATAAGCATGCAGGTCTTCATCGTGCGAAAGATAAGTTTGCTGAGTTGTTGGAGGAAGAGTTCAAAGATATTTGATTAAGCGTTGAGGGTTCTATAAGGCGGGTGCCACTTAACGCAACCCCCGTGCGGTTGAGCCGGACGGCGAGCGTGAACCCGTGCGGCTCATGCACGTTGGTGGAGCGGGCTGCCCCCGGCACCGTAGGTCCAGCCTATGTTCGGGCCGCCGCCCCTTTGCTTGCACGCGGCCGAGTTTATGCTGATACAATGCGATAAATTCTCATTCACACTTGTCGTATCTCGTGCAGCCCACATCATCGGTAAACCCTCACCCGCATCATGCTCTCGATCAGCTTTACAGCCACCACCACGGCTGGCTGCAGGGCTGGCTGCGCAAGCGCCTGGGCAATGCCGCCGATGCGGCGGACCTGGCTCAGGATACGTTCCTGCGCTTGCTCAGCAATGCGCCTGGCGAGCGCCTGGACTTGAAAGCGCCGCGCGCCTATTTGGCGACCATCGCCAATCGCTTGTCTATTAACCTCTACCGCCGCCGCTCCCTGGAGCAGGCCTATCTCGCTGCGCTGGCGCAAACACCGGAAGGCCTGGCGCCATCGCTGGAACATCAGGCGCTGGTACTCGAAGCCCTCGACGAGATCGACCAAGTACTTGCCTTATTGCCGACCAAAACCCGGCAGGCGTTCCTGATGGCGCAGTTGGAGGGGTACACGCAGGAAGAGATCGCCAGGCGCCTCAACCTCAGCGTGCGTTCGGTACAGCGCTACCTTGCGCTGGCGTTTGAAGAGTGCATCGTGTTCGCTAGCCAGAGCGCGCAGCAGAATGAGTAATACGCCCATCGACCGGCGCATTGCCCGCGAAGCGGCTGTTTGGTTCGTGCGCTTGCAGAACAGCAGCGCTTGCGCCGCCGAGCATGCCGCCGGCGCCGAGTGGCGGGCGCAGCACGCCGATCATGAGCGGGCCTGGCAACTGGCCGAGCGCTTCAGTGACCGCACCCAACAGCTTGCCGGTGGTGCCGGCCGGGCGGCTCTGGAGCGCCCGCGCAGCCTGGAGCGGCGACAGGTGCTCAAGACCCTTGCGTTGCTGATCGCCGCTGCCCCGCTTGGTTTCGCAGCGCACCAGGGTTTGCCGTGGCGTGAGTGGCAGGCGGACGAGCGCACCGCCACGGGGGAGCAGCGCACCCTGCATCTGCCGGATGGCGGACAGATTCGCCTGAACACTGGCAGCGCCGTCGATATTGCCTACGACGACAACGTTCGTCGCACGCGCCTCATCGCCGGCGAGATGCTTGTCGAGGTGCCGCGCGAGCATGCCAGCCGCCCGTTCATCGTCGATACCGCACAAGCGCAAGTTACCCTGCTCGGCAGCCGTTTTTTGGTGCGTCAGTATCCACAGCGCACCTACCTCGCCGCGCTGCAGGGCGCTGTCGAGGTGCGCCCGCGGCTATCACGGGGTGATGAGGGCCTGGTGCGTCTAGCCCCCGGCCGGCAAACCCATGTCAGCGCCCAGGCAGCGCAGCCTTCAATGGCACTGGCGCAGGGCCGTCTCGACTGGCTCAACAACGTGCTGCGCGCAGAAAAAATGCGCCTCGATGACTTCGTCAGCGAGCTGGATCGCTATCGCCCAGGCTTGCTGCGTTGCGATCCAGCAGTGGCTGGGCTGCTGATCTCGGGTGCTTTCCAGTTGCGCGACACCGATCAAATACTCCGCGCCCTGAGCCAGGCTCTGCCGGTGGACGTGCACTATCGCTCGCCCTATTGGGTCACCATCACGGCGCGCGCGAAGGCGTAAAGAGAATCATTGTCGTGTTTTCTTGATACTGCGTGTCCCTCCCGTAACCACATTATTTTCACTGGGCGGGGACGAACACATGGCAACGACGCAGGGCATGCAACCACTGGCGCGAGCGGTTCACGCTGGCGCACTGGGTCTTATCATCGCGGGTGGCAGCCTGACTCCAGCCTCGGTGCAGGCCGCAGAGCAGGGCGCGCAACACAGCCGCGCCTATCAGGTGCCTGCCGGCAACCTGAGCAGGACCCTCTCCGAGTTCGCAAGCCAGGCAGGAATCACCCTGGCCATCGAACCGGGCCTGGTGGAAGGTTTGCGCAGCCCTGGCCTGAATGCTGCCACCAGCGTCGAAGGCGGCCTGCAGCAACTGCTACAGGGTAGCGGTCTGCAAGCTTCACCGCAGGGTAACGGCCTGTACCTGCTGGCACCGCAAGTCGTTGGCACAGGCCTGGAGCTGGGCGCGACCAGCATTACTGGCCAGCGCCTGGCGGCGACTACCGAGAACAGCGGCTCGTACACCACCGGGGCGATGCAAACGGCCACCAAGCTGCCCTTGAGTTTGCGCGAAACACCGCAGTCGGTGAGCGTCGTCACGCGCAAACGCATGGACGACAAAGCCATGACCAGCATCAGCGATGTCGCCAAAAGCGCACCGGGCATTTTCCTCAACAATTCCGGTGGCGTAGGGCGGCCTAGTTTCAGCGCGCGCGGTTTTGACATCGATAACATCATGTATGACGGTTTCCCCACCAGTTTCCTGACCTACCTGCCCAGCGGAGAAGCCAACCTGGCCATGTATGACCGGGTGGAGATCGTCCGCGGGGCCACCGGGCTGGCCCAGGGTGCCGGTAACCCCGCCGGTGCCATCAACCTGGTGCGCAAGCGCCCGACGCACACATTCCAGGGCACGCTCACCGGCAGCGCCGGTAGTTGGGACGATTACACCGGCACGCTGGATGTCGGCGGCCCGCTCAATGAAAACGGCACCCTGCGCGCCCGTACCGTGGTTTCGCGGCAGGACGCCAAAAGCTTTCGTGACTCGGTGCAAAGCGATCACGATCTGTTCTACGGCGTGGTCGACGCCGACTTGAGTGAAAGCACCACCCTGACGCTTGGGGCCTATCGGCAGAAGAACCATACCAACTACATCTGGGGCGGGTTGCCCATGGCCCGTGGCGGCGGCCATCTCGGACTGCCACGCGACACCTTCCTGGGGCATGACTGGGAATACTCGGACGATCAGACCACCGGCTATTTCGCCACCCTGGAGCAAGGCTTCGCCAACGACTGGACGCTGCGCCTGGCAGCCATGCAGTCGAAGACCGACACTGATGTACTGGCCTCTTCGGTATGGGAATACGACCGCCACTATTTATGGACGGAAGCCATGGAGCAGAAGGAGACCGGCTACGATCTGGCGCTCAGCGGCCCCTTCCAGTTGCTCGGCCAAGCACATGACCTGACTATCGGCGTAAGCAAGCGCAAGCTGGATTATCGTTCCGGCAAGGCCTGGAGCGATTTCATCGACACTGGCAGTAATCCCTTCGACTGGGACCCAGGCGCTCATCCCAAACCCGATTACGTCACGGGCAGTGATGGCCTTCCCGAGACCACTACCCAGGACAGTGTCTATGCCAGCACCCGCCTGCGCCTGAGCGAACCCCTGTCGTTGATTCTCGGTGGTCGTGTTGACTGGTACGAATTCGACGACAGCGCCAACAGTGAAGGCAACTTCAAGGTCACTCGCAACCTGACCCGCTATGCCGGCCTCGTCTATGACCTGGACACCAACCACTCGGTCTATGTCAGCTACACCGATATCTTCAAGCCGCAGAGCAGCAAAGGCCTGGACAGGAAAGTGATCGACCCTGTCGTGGGCGAGAACTACGAAATGGGTATCAAGGGCGAATACTTTGGTGGCGCCCTGAACACCAACATGGCGGTCTTCCAGATCGACCAGAAGAACCGTGCCCAAGAGTTGCCTGAATCCAAAGGTTGCGGTTCAGGCGCTGCCAGCGCCTGCTACGAAGCGGCCGGACTGGTCCGCAGCCGCGGCATCGATCTGGAAATCCAGGGCGCCCTGACCGACAACTGGCAACTGGCCGCCGGTTACACCTACACCCAGACCCAATACGTCAGCGACGCCAACGCAGCCCGAGAAGGCGAAGATTTCGACCGCAAGAAACCGCGTCAAATGTTCAAGCTGGCCACGATCTACACCTTGCCTGGTGAGTTGCAGCGCTGGCGCGTGGGGGGTGATGTCTACCAGCAAAGCCGCATCCGCACCTCGGGGGGCACTGGCACCAGCGCATGGAAAAACCAGCAGGGCTCGTACACGGTGGCCGGTTTGGTTGCAGGCTACAAGGCGAGCGAGCAATTGGATCTGCAGGTCAACGTCAATAACCTGTTTGATCGTACTTACTACAGCAGCGTCGCCAATGGAGCCTATAACCCGTATGACATCTACGGCGATCCACGCAATTTGAAACTGACTGCCCGTTACAGCTTCTAAGCAGCTGTTCATCGTCAAGGATCATTCACTCTGAGGCTTAATCAGGAGAACAGAAATGGACGCACTCACCCGAACACTCAGAGAAACAATCGCGGCCGCTGACCGGGCCATTACGGCGGAAAACTTCGACGAATTGATGAAGTTTTATGCCGATGACGCAAGTCTCGTCGTCAAGCCAGGTTTGACCGTCACCGGGAAAGACAGCATCCGCCGAGCTTTTGTCGCCATTGCGCAGCACTTCAATCACAGCATCGTTGTTACTCAGGGAAAGATGCAGGTCATACCCGGCGGTGATGTGGCGCTTGTCATCATGGAAACCCGGCTACAGGCCACGGATAAGGCGGGTGCAGAAAGCCAGAGCATGCGCCGGGCCACCTACGTATTTCGACAGGTCTCGGAAAAGTGGTTATGTGTAGTGGACAATTCCTATGGGACGACGTTGCTGGATGAGGTTGTTGAACCGTAGGCATTTAAACAGGAGGGTGTCCACTCTATAGGTGGGCGCCCTTGCTCGCAGGTGAGAGGTGGCAGTTTACTGATCCGCCAGGTGTGCCCAGGCGCACGCTGAACCCAGGCTCTGTACGAGAGGCAGTGTCGCGAACGCCGCATGGCACAGGCCAAGAATCCCAGGGCGGTGGATTTTACCGGGCTCCCAGTGCATCGAAAGCAACGACGCGGCATTTTAAAAGCTCCCGAAAATTGGCATTTTCGTTGGTCGCGGGATATTGGGTCAGGCCTGGCCGGTTTTCAGCGCCCCACCGCCACTTTCGGCAGGACGCCGGGGGAGAGGGGGACCGCTGATGAAAGATACAACGCTAAGTTACTGATTCTTATAGGGCCTTAGGCCAGCGTTAAACAGGCTGACAGAGTGTGCATTTTCCTTTACTATTAACGGCTTACGTGCGCCTTAAAGAACACCCTGGCAGGGTGGGGTCGTTGGTTCGAATCCAATCGCACCTGCCAAACACAATCCGCTCTACGGGGCGGTCTAGAAGGGCTCATCGAAAGGTGGGCCCTTTTTCGTTGTCTGCGATTTTCAAGGCTTTTGCAAAGTCCTCGTTCTTTGCGGTGTATTGCTTGCTTAATCGTCACGCCACTCACTCGTCACTCTGGTAATCACCCATGGAAATCAAGGTCAACTTTCTCGACAACCTTCGGCTTGAAGCAAAGTTCGATGACTTTACGGTGGTGGCCGACCAGCCTATTCGCTACAAGGGTGACGGTTCGGCGCCGGGGCCGTTCGATTACTTCCTGGCGTCTTCGGCTCTGTGCGCGGCATATTTTGTGAAGTTGTACTGCCAGACTCGCAATATTCCCACCGACAACATTCGCTTGTCGCAGAACAACATCGTGGACCCGGAAAACCGCTACAACCAGATTTTCAAGATTCAGGTCGAGTTGCCGGCGGATATATCCGCCAAGGACCGCCAGGGTATCTTGCGTTCCATCGACCGTTGCACGGTGAAGAAAGTCGTGCAGACCGGGCCTGAGTTTGTCATTGAAGAAGTAGAGAGCCTCGACGCCGACGCCCAGGCGTTGCTGATGCCCCATGCCTTGTCAGACAACGGCACCTACATCGTAGGCAAAGACCTGCCGCTGGAGCAGACCATCGCCAATATGTCGGGGATTCTGGCCGGCCTGGGCATGAAGATTGAAATCGCTTCGTGGCGCAATATCGTGCCCAACGTGTGGTCGCTGCACATCCGCGATGCGCATTCGCCCATGTGTTTTACCAACGGCAAGGGCGCGACCAAGGAGGGTGCCTTGGCGTCGGCGTTGGGCGAGTTCATCGAGCGGCTCAACTGCAATTTCTTCTACAACGATCAGTTCTGGGGTGAAGAGATCGCCCATGCCGAGTTCGTGCATTACCCGGACGAGCGCTGGTTCCAGCCTGGCCGCAAAGATGCGTTGCCAGCGGAAATTCTCGACGAGCACTGTCGCAAAATTTACAACCCCGATGGCGAGTTGCGCGGCTCGCACCTGTACGACACCAACTCGGGCAATATCGAGCGCGGCATTTGCTCGCTGCCGTTTGTGCGCCAGTCTGATGGCGAAGTGGTGTATTTCCCCTCCAACCTGATCGAAAACCTGTTCCTCAGCAACGGCATGAGTGCGGGTAATACGCTGGCCGAGGCGCAGGTGCAGTGCCTGTCGGAGATCTTCGAGCGCGCGGTGAAACGCGAAATCCTGGAGGGTGAATTGGCCCTGCCGGATGTGCCCCGGGAGGTGCTGGCCAAGTACCCCGGGATTCTCGCCGGCATCCAGGGCCTGGAGGCCCAGGGCTTCCCGGTGTTGGTGAAGGATGCGTCCCTGGGCGGCGAGTTCCCGGTGATGTGCGTGACCTTGATGAACCCGCGCACGGGCGGTGTGTTCGCCTCATTCGGTGCGCACCCGAGCCTGGAAGTGGCGCTGGAGCGTAGCCTCACCGAGTTGCTCCAGGGCCGCAGTTTCGAAGGCCTCAATGACCTGCCGCAGCCGACCTTTGAAAGCCAGGCGCTGATGGAGCCGAACAACTTTGTCGAGCACTTCATCGATTCCAGCGGTGTGGTGTCGTGGCGCTTCTTCAGCGCCAAGGCGGATTTCGAGTTCGTCGAGTGGGACTTCACCAGCCAGGGCGAAAACGCCAACGCCGACGAAGCCGCGACCCTGTTTGGCATTCTCGAAGGCCTGGGCAAGCAAGTGTATATGGCGGTGTACGAGCATATCGGCGCCAAGGCCTGCCGCATCCTGGTGCCGGACTATTCGGAAATCTACCCGGTTGACGATTTGATCTGGGACAACACCAACAAGGCGCTGTTTTTCCGCGAAGACATCTTGAACCTGCACAGCCTGGACGATGACGCTCTCAAGGCATTGGTCGAGCGCCTGGCGCAAAGCGAACTGGATGATTACACCGACATCACCACGTTGATCGGCATCGAGTTTGACGACAACACGGCGTGGGGCCAGTTGACCATCCTGGAGCTGAAACTGCTGATTTACCTGGCTTTGCAGCAGTATGAGGAGGCCAAGGAGTTGGTGGAGATGTTCCTGCAGTACAACGACAACACGGTCGAGCGCGGGCTGTTTTACCAAGCCGTGAATGTGGTGCTGGAAGTGCAGATGGACGACGAGATGGACCTGGATGATTACGAGGTCAATTTGCGCCGGATGTTCGGCGACGCGCGGGTGGACGCAGTGATCGGCTCGGTGCAAGGCAGTGTGCGTTTCTACGGCTTGACGCCGACCAGCATGAAGCTCGAAGGCCTGGACAGGCACCTGCGGCTGATCGACAGCTATAAAAAGCTGCATTCGGCGCGGGCCACTGGGGCGGTGGTGTCTCGCTAGGCGAGTGGTGGGGCGACTTCCGCCAGTTAAACCGCTGAGCCCGTATAAGTCTTCGCTTAATTGATCGGCAATCGGTAGGGCAGGCCTTCGCCTAGCCCGCGCGGTGCTTTAGTGATCGCCAGCAGCAACCGCCGCGGGTTTAATCAGTGCTTCATTCATAGGGGCAAGTGAGGTGCACGTTGGTACAGCGACGTCAGTTCAGCGGGGCGATGAAGGGTAAGAACCTGCGCTACTTGCACGAGCATGAACGCCAGCCTGGGCAGGCCGCGCGGGCGGGGTTCCTGTTGCTGGAGCATTTTTCGTTGCCGGCGTTCACTCAGGTCTTGGACACCATCGTCACCGCCAACCTGCTGCGCCCTGAGTTGTTCACCACTAAGACCTTCGGCCTTGGCCCGGGCGAGGTGGTCAGCGACCTGGGCCTGGTGATCCGCCCGGACGCCTGCCTGGATATGGCCCAGATCGCCACGTTGGATTTGCTGGTGGTCTGCGGCGGCTACCGCACTGAGCTCAAGGCCGATGACGCGCTGATTGGCCTGTTGCAACGGGCCGGTGAGCAGGGCGTGATGCTGGCAGGCATCTGGAACGGTGCGTGGTTTTTGGGGCGGGCGGGTTTGTTGGACGGCTATCGCTGCGCGATTCACCCGGAGCATCGGCCTGCGTTGGAAGAGATTGCGCGGTTGACCCAGGTCACCAGTGAGGCCTTTGTGGTGGACCGCGACCGCCTCACCGCGTCGAGCCCCACGGGGTCGTTCTATATGGCGCTGGAGTGGGTCCGCACCCTGTATGACAAGGGGTTGACCGATGGCATCGAAGACATCCTGGCGTTCGAGGCCTCCCGCTATCGGCGCATCAAGCCGTCGCTCAAAGTGTCGGTGAGCGGGCCACTGCGCGAAGTGGTCCACCTGATGGATGCCAATCTGGAAGAACCGTTGGAGCTGGAGGCGCTGTGCCTGTACGCGGGCCGCTCGCGGCGCCAGATCGAGCGGCTGTTCAAGGAGCAACTGGGGGCAACGCCGCAGCGCTATTACATGGATTTGCGCATTACCGAGGCGCGGCGCTTGCTCCAGCACACCACGCTGACGATGGTCGAGGTGTCGGTGGCTTGCGGGTTTGTCTCGCCCAGCCACTTCAGCAAGTGCTACAGCGCGTACTTTGGCTATCGCCCGTCGAAGGAGGTGCGGCTGGTCAGGTAAGTGGGGGTTTAGTCTTTTAAATCCATGGGCGTTACACTCGGCCCTCTTCCTGGCTGGGGCCGACCATGCTGATTATTGTTGAAGACGGGACGGGGCGAGCGGACGCCAACAGCTTCGTGTCGTTGCAACGGCTGGTGTTTTATCGCGATTTCTACGGTTTTCTCATTCCGGCGACCGAGAACGAGCAGAAAGCGCTGTTGCTACGGGCCGCGCAGGACATCAACGCACGGCAGTGGAAAGGCGCCAAGGCCCACGAAGCCCAAGCCATGGCCTGGCCGCGTCGCGACTGTGTGGTGGGTGGGCAATTGCTGGCCGCCAACACGGTGCCCTTGGAAATCGAATGGGGGCAGTTGCGCCTGGTCGTGGAGTTGTATGCCGCCGAGCATGGCATGGGTGTGCCGGACCCGGCATTCAGCGTCGATGAGGGCGCGCCGCTGCTGCGCCCCGACCCCGGCGCGATGATGCGCCCAGCGCCTTATGCGCCGAGCCGTGCGCAGTTTGCCGATTACCTGGTCAGGCGCGGGCTGACGGTTGTGCAGGGGTAATGTCCAGTTCGCCTTCAAGGAAGATCCTGCGCCGCGTCTTGTGGCTGAGGGCCATGTGCTTGCAGGCACGGTAAATGGGCTCGAAGGTGGCTGCGTCAACCTCCGGGCGTTGTTGCAGGAAACCGGCGACCAGCGCGTCGTAGCTCGCTTCGTCGATAAACTGGCTCAGTTCCTTGCGGTACAGAAAGCCCAGTTGTAGCCCCAGGGTCTGTGCATTGAAGCGCGAGGGGTAGGTGAAGACATTCTCCATGTCGATCACCCGCATGGCACCCTCAGCGGCCTCGGGGACCATGATGTTCGCCACCCACAGATCCAGGTGAATCAGGTTGCGGCTGTGCATGTCCGCGAGCAGGTTCATGCAACCGGAGATGAACTCGGCCGTGCGCAGCGGATGTTTGCGCAGCCATTGCAGGCCATTGACGTGTCCGTCGAGGTATTCGGTCAGCAGCACGAATTCACGCACGATGCCGAACCTGGGTTTGACCATGCCAAAACCCACGACCTGGGCGGTCTTCATGCCACGCTGGGCGGCAATCAGGGTGTTCATCAATTCTTCCAGCGGCCAATCGAATCGCCCTGAACGCTTAGGGCGCCCTAGAGTGACGCGCAGGCGTTTGGGCAGCGTCTTGACTCGCTGTACTTTCATGAACACTTTGTTGTGATCGTCGCCCACGGGTTGGCTGACACGTTTGGGGCGGTCTTGGAAATGGGGCTCGATCAACTTGGTGATAGCGTCGAGTAACGACCTGTTGGGTAGGTGCGAGAAACTCAAGGACGCCTTAGCGACACGGTGGCAAAGAGGAAATGCAGCTCTGGCGGCTTTAAGCGACGGCACTGGGCATCCTGCCTTTTTGTTGTGAATCGCGGCATATTGCCATCGGGTGGATCCAATTTCTAGAGCTATCTGTCAGTTTTTTCTGTGTCGTAAGTAAGAGGTCAGGCCCGTGTCCATTGAGGTTCGCAGCTTTCAACGTCTTGCTTGGCTGTCTGTTTCGCGACTGCGGTTTTTACTGCCCTCAAGCACGTGCTATCGCCATGGTGCAGCAGGCAGAGGGGAAGCAGGGCGGGTTGCTTTCGGTGGGGCGGTGTGGGGGAAGAGGAAGGCTTGCAGGTATTTCGCCAGCCATTGCAGAGGACAAAGGGCTGGCGATGACTCGTTCGGGCTCAGGGGGTTTCGCGTTTGTCTGGTGCGGTCAAACCGGCCTGGATGCGTTGGTAGATTTCTTCACGATGCACGGCGACGTCTTTCGGAGCGTTGATGCCGATCCGGACCTGTTGGCCGCTGACGCCCAGGATGGTGATCGTAATGTCATCACCGATATTTATGCTTTCACCGACTTTGCGAGTGAGTATCAGCATGATCTTCTCCTTGATTGCTTGGTAGGGCACCTGATTCAGATAATGCAGATGTCGGTAGTATGGATGGATAACGGCGCAGTGCCACTGTTTGAGTGCCTCTTTCTGACGCGTAGGCGCGGTATAAATTCCCGAGGCGTAACTATACAGAGGCGATAAACATCATTCCTGTTGTTTTGCGTCTGTTTTGCGGCGTTCATTGGCGAGCATGGGTGATAAAATCGCCGCTTTTGCCAGGTAGAAGGAGTGGGGTGTGCGCAAATTGGCGTTGGTAGTGGGTGTATTGGCCTTGGCGGGCTGCGGGCAGGGCAATAACCATCCAGGCTCCAGCAAGCCCGCGACGCCTGCTCAGATAGCTGCGGCGGCCCCGCAATGGGATCTTCAAGTCCAGGGTCAAACCCCGCAAGCGGTGAGCGATGTGGCGGCCTGGCTGATCGAGCACGGCTTCAGCACTTACATCGCTAACGACGGTGGCAAGACGCGAATCCTGGTCGGCCCCTTCGCTACCAAGGCCGAGGCCGAGGCCAAGCAGGCTTTGCTGGTAGAGAAGCTGGCCACTGCTAAAAAGCGCAGCATTGAATCCTTTGTGGTCGAGCACGTTCCAGCCTCCTGAGGCTTGTCAGCCGCAGGCTTTCATATCCACCGGCCCGACAAATTCATTGCCACGCCCCATGACGCAGGCCACGGTTTGGTTGCGTTGGCGTTCCCAACTCTGCACCGGGTAGGTCTTGTTCCAGGCTTCATAAAGTTGGCGGTCCTGCTTGGACAGGCGCAAACCGTACTGCTTGCTCATATAAAAGTAGGTGCGGGCGATCATGCCGCGGATCGAGGGCCGTGGCATGACTTTCTTGGCCTTGAAGTCCACTTGGGTCAGGCATGAGCCGTACTGGCCGCTCTGCACCGGCAACCAGCCGAAGCTGAAATTGCTGCGATCACCATTCACCTCACCGATGCTGGGGACCAGGTTGTGCAGGTCCGCCTCTGCTTTTTGGTAGGAGGGGTCATGGCGCGTGCAGTTCTTGCGCCCGCCGCTTTGCCAGCATTGGCGTTGATGGCCGATCTGCCAGGCCGGGACGATGTGTTCCCATTCGATGCGCGCGGCGCGGTTAGCGTTTTTGCGCGGCACGTACCCGCATGCTGCAAGGTTGACGCGATTGCCGGTGTACTTGCAGCCGCAATAGAACTCGGTGGATTGAGGGGCGTAGAGCTTCCACGCAACCTTCTTCGCTTCACTGAATGTGCGCGGAGCCTGGGCATGTGCGGTGAAGGTGGCGAGGAGGCAAAGCAAGGCGAACAGGCGGGCAATCATTGACTCAATCTTCCTTCGGCACAGTCCAGAAAACATGCACGCCACCGTCATCACGGTGAGCGAGGGTGACGTTGTCGTTTTCGTCGATCTCGTCGAGCAGCTGTTCCCACAACTCCACGGGCTCATCGGCAAGGCGAAAGATCAGGGCAGTCTTGGCCCTCTGTGCGGCAGGGGCATTGATGATGGCTTGGATACGCAGGCCCAAGCGCTCGTAGGCGCTGGGTGCGGGAGTCTCTGGAGTTTTCGCCACGGGATAATCCTTATTAAGCTGTACGCACATACAGTATTTAGCTGTAGGATTTTTCGCAACTGCTTAAAATTCAAGAAGATCCTGTGACAGCGCTTTTTAACGCTTGCTGCATATGAGGAATTTTTTTTGTGTGGCGAGGGGGAGTGCAGGACTGCCCGCCAAGGCAGGCGGGCAGAGAGCCCGGCCTAGAGGGGCCGGGGCAGGCGTATCAGTATTCCCAGAACATCCGTTGCAACTCTTTGCTATCGGACGTCTTGGTCAGTGCCACCATCGCCAGGATGCGGGCCTTTTGTGGGTTCAGGTCATGGGCGACCACCCAGTCGTACTTGTCGTCAGGCTGTTCGGCGTTGCGCAGTACGAAACCGCCAGCGTTTACGTGGGAAGAACGAATGATCTGCACGCCATCCTTGCGCAGCGCTTGCAGGGTAGGCGCCACGCGGGAAGAGACCGAGCCGTTGCCGGTGCTGGCATGGATGATCGCCTTGGCGCCGGACTGGGCCAGAGCCTTGTAGGCTGTATCGTTGACGTTGCCGTAGGAATAGGCGATTTCAACGTCAGGCAGGCTCTTGATGGTCTTGATGTCGAACTCGGAATCCATGGTGTGGCGCTTGGCGGGCAAGCGGAACCAGTAGGATTTGCCTTCCACGACCATGCCCATCGGGCCCCAGGCGCTTTTGAACGCTTCGGTCTTGATGTTAATCATCTTGCTGACATCGCGGCCCGACTGGATCTCGTCGTTCATGGTGACCAACACGCCCTTGCCGCGGGCCTCTTTGCTGCCGGCAACGGCGACGGCGTTATACAGGTTGAGCATGCCATCGGCCGACATGGCGGTGCCAGGGCGCATCGACCCTACGACAACGATGGGCTTGTCGGTTTTTTCCACGAGGTTGAGGAAGTACGCGGTTTCTTCCAGGGTGTCGGTGCCGTGGGTGATGACAATCCCATCGACGTCCTTGCTGTCGGCCAGTTCGGCAACGCGGCGGCCCAGTTGCAGCAGGTTTTCATTGGTGATGCTTTCGGAAGCGATCTGCATGACCTGTTCGCCACGCACGTTGGCCAGTTGGCTCAGCTGCGGCACGGCGGCGATCAGTTGCTCGATGCCGACCTTAGCCGCTTGGTAGGTCGCGCTGTTGGCGGCACTGGCGCCGGCGCCGGCAATGGTGCCGCCGGTGGCGAGAACGACCACGTTAGCCAATTTTTGCTGGGTTTCGACTTCTTTGGCTTGCAGTGCCGTCGGGAGTAGCAGGAGCAGGGCCAAGGCGCCCGGAATAAAGGTGTTGAAGGCAGGTTTCATTGTTTTTCTCTCTTGTAGTGATGACGGTGCGATTCAGTTCACCTAGAAACGCCCCCAGGCAGGTCTGAATGCGCCGGGGTGATAGAGAAAAGCAGGATCTGTACCAAGATACGTTTATTTGGAATGCTGTGTAATTGCTTGATTATGTTTGTCTTTTATTATTTTTTGTTTATGAAGTGTCCGGATTTCCGACGGTGGATATTTTTTCCGTTCGGTTGACCGAAAGTGCCGATAAACAAACAGGAGAAGTCGGGCTCTTGGCGAGTAACGGCTTAGGCAGGAGGGCGCGGCTGTGGGACACTCGTTTTTTGATAATCGCTCAAGGAGCACCCCGTGCAGATCGATTTGAACTCTCCGGATGGCTTGACCCTCGAGAACGTGCGCCGGTTGCTGGCCTCGGCCAGTGACAATGTGCATACCCAGCTGCGGGTCACCAAGGGCGGTATCGCCTATTTGTCTTCCGGCGTGGTCGGGGGTACGGATATTGAAGGCCTGTTGTTTCGCCTGGAGACGTGGGCGGCTGGTTCGGGTTATGTGGGAAATGTGGCGGCCAGCGATGAAGTCTGGGTGATGCAGGTTTTCAATGCCTTGAAGTAGAACTGGCCCCATCCGCCGTTTGATTACATCGATGTCTACTGATGACAATCACATCCGGTCACGATTGAATCGGGAAAGCGTCGCGAGTCCTCAGGCAGACTTGCCTGCTTCCTGTGGTGAAGGCAGGGGAGTGGCGTACTTTTGAACCCCGCAACCTGAATAGCTGTCGCATCAACTCTGTTTATTTTTGAAAAGGAGGTTTTCATGCCTTGCAAGCTCGTGTCATTCGCAACCTTGTCAGCTGTGCTTGCTCTGAGCGGTTGCAGTACTGCCGAGTCGGTCAGCGAGCCAGCAACCGACGAGATGGCCCACGCTCGCTGCGAGTCCAAAGCCGCCGATTTCGTCATCGGCAAGAAGGCCACACCTGAGCTGCTGGAGCAGGCCCGCAAGCGCTCGGGCGCACACAATGCACGGGTTCTGCGCCCCGACGATGTCATGACCCTTGAGTACCGTTCGGATCGTTTGAACCTGAACACCGATGACAACCTGGTGATTACCCGCGTCAATTGCGGCTGAGAGCGTCGGTTTTTTCAAACGCATAAAAAACCCCGTCACATGGACGGGGTTTTTTTAGCTCGCTGAAAACTTACTCAGGGCGAACTTGTGCAGCTTGCATACCCTTTTGGCCTTTCTCAGCCACGAAGGAAACGGTTTGGCCTTCTTTCAGGCTTTTGAAACCGTCGCTTTCGATAGCTTTGAAGTGTACGAACAGGTCGTCACCGCCACCTTGAGGAGTGATGAAGCCGAAGCCTTTTTCATCGTTGAACCATTTAACGGTGCCGGTTTGGCGATTAGACATGGTGTATCTCCAAGAAACATATATTTTCAGTAGTGCTGTGCTGCTCAGGCCAACTGGGCACACCGGGGTATCATAGTCGAAATGTTGGACTTGAAACCCCCCTTGCCGGTTTGTTTGCCAGTCAGTGGCGTTATCTTTGTTGGCATGAAACGCTGAAAGTCCCGGTTTAAAAGGCTTTGCGCGCAAAACTCGAGCTGTAAAAAAAGCTGTAAAACCTGCATAAAATGTACGAAAGGGCGTTTTTATGAGCTTTTTTGTCGACTTTTACTGTGCGTATTTCTCTCTTCTGGATTACTTCTTGGCCTTGTTATCGGCCTTGCAGGCGGCGATTCTCTTCAGGGCCTTCTCTTTCAGTGCGTCGCTGGCGTTGTTGTCCATCAATGCTTGGATATCGCTGGCAGGGTACGACTTGATCGCATCGGCCCCGCAAGCACAGTGGGCTTTTGCGGCGGCGACACCAATCTGTGGGGCAGCGGTCTGCGTGCATTGCGCCATGTATTTTTCACGCTCGCCTTTTGGCCAGTCGGCGTGCGCGCTCAGCGGCAGCATAAGGATGAAGGGGGTGATGAAGGCAAAGATACGGTTCAGATGCATGTTGGGATGCTCCTTGTGATCTGTGGGGCTGTTTACTCGGACTCCCGACATCTGAGGTGTCAAGCGCCGTTCAGTTCAGCACTTTTGCACAAAAACCGACGGTTTACTTGCGCGCGCCAGGGCGCGGGCGACCGCTCATCTGTGCTAGCATCCTGCCCTCAGGTTTTCGCCCTCCTCAGGTTTTTTCCATCCTGGCGGCTGAAGAGGCCTGAATCACCCTTTTTGATTTGAACTCCAGTCACTCTGATTCGGTTTTCCGGTTGGCCGCAAGGCTCCTGCCGCTGTAAGGCAGGCGTTCAGCAATGAATGGCCTGAATCGGCTCTTGTACTGGCTCATCCCAACCCACGTGACCTTTGGTAGGGGTCACCACTAGGAGAGGAGGCGCCATGCCAACTATTACTCTTCCCGACGGCAGTCAACGTTCTTTCGATCATCCTGTTTCCGTAGCCGAGGTCGCCGCGTCCATTGGCGCCGGCTTGGCCAAGGCCACAGTGGCCGGCAAGGTCAACGGTAAACTGGTCGACGCCTGCGACATCATCGACAGCGACGTTTCCCTGCAAATCATCACGCCCAAGGATGAAGAGGGGCTGGAGATCATTCGCCACTCTTGCGCCCACTTGATCGGCCACGCAGTCAAGCAACTGTATCCGAGCGCCAAAATGGTGATCGGTCCGGTCATCGACGAAGGCTTCTATTACGACATCGCCTACGAACGTCCTTTTACGCCTGAGGACCTGTCGGCAATCGAGCAGCGTATGCATCAGCTGATCGAAAAAGATTATGACGTCATCAAAAAGGTCACCCCTCGTGCCGAGGTGATCGACGTCTTCACAACGCGTGGCGAGGACTACAAGTTGCGCCTGGTTGAGGACATGCCGGACGAGCAGGCCATGGGCCTTTACTATCACGAAGAATATGTCGACATGTGCCGTGGTCCGCACGTGCCGAACACACGCTTCCTGAAATCGTTCAAATTGACCAAGCTGTCTGGCGCCTACTGGCGCGGCGATGCCAAGAATGAGCAGTTGCAGCGCATCTATGGCACCGCGTGGGCAGATAAGAAGCAATTGGCCGCCTACATCCAACGCATCGAAGAAGCCGAAAAACGCGACCACCGTAAGTTGGGCAAGCGCCTGGGCCTGTTCCATACCCAAGAAGAGGCTCCGGGTATGGTGTTCTGGCACCCGAACGGCTGGACGTTGTATCAAGTGCTTGAGCAGTACATGCGCAAAGTACAGCGAGAAAACGGCTATTTAGAGATCAAGACTCCGCAGGTTGTCGACCGTAGCCTGTGGGAAAAATCCGGGCATTGGGCAAACTACGCCGAAAATATGTTCACCACCGAGTCGGAAAGCCGCGACTACGCGATCAAGCCGATGAACTGCCCGTGCCACGTTCAGGTATTTAACCAGGGTCTGAAAAGCTACCGCGAACTGCCGATGCGCCTGGCCGAATTCGGTGCCTGCCACCGTAACGAACCCTCCGGTGCGCTGCACGGCATCATGCGGGTGCGTGCCTTTACTCAGGATGATGCCCACATCTTCTGCACTGAAGAGCAGATGCAAGCGGAATCCGCAGCTTTCATCAAGCTGACCATGGATGTCTATGCTGACTTCGGTTTTAAAGACATCGAAATGAAGTTGTCTACCCGTCCTGAAAAACGTGTGGGTTCCGATGAGTTGTGGGATCGTGCGGAAACTGCATTGGCTGCGGCCCTTGATAGCGCTGGCTTGCCTTACGATTTGCAGCCGGGTGAAGGTGCCTTCTACGGTCCGAAGATTGAATTCTCGCTCAAAGATTGCCTCGGCCGCGTCTGGCAATGTGGTACCTTGCAGCTCGATTTCAACCTGCCGATTCGTCTGGGAGCCGAATACGTTTCCGAAGACAACAGTCGCAAGCACCCAGTGATGCTGCATCGGGCGATCCTTGGTTCTTTCGAGCGTTTCGTCGGAATCCTGATCGAACACTACGAGGGCGCGTTCCCTGCGTGGCTGGCTCCGACTCAGGCAGTGATTATGAATATCACTGATAAACAGGCAGAATTTGCTGCCGAAGTGGAAAAAACTCTCAACCAAAGCGGATTTCGTGCCAAGTCCGACTTGAGAAATGAAAAGATCGGCTTTAAAATCCGCGAGCATACTTTGCTCAAGGTTCCCTATCTCTTGGTTATCGGAGATCGGGAAGTCGAGATGCAGACTGTCGCTGTGCGTACTCGTGAAGGTGCTGACCTGGGCTCGATGCCCGTCGCCCAGTTCGCCGAGTTCCTCGCTCAAGCGGTTTCCCGGCGTGGTCGCCCAGATTCGGAGTAATTACTATTAAGCGTGAAATGAGACAAGATAAACGAGCTGCACCGAAAGCCCCGATCAACGAGAATATCTCGGCACGCGAGGTTCGGTTAATTGGGGCTGAGGGCGAGCAACTCGGCATTGTCCCGATTGAAGAAGCGCTTCTTAAGGCTGAAGAGGCCAAGCTGGATCTGGTGGAAATTTCCGCCGATGCAGTACCCCCTGTTTGCAAGCTGATGGACTACGGCAAGTCGATCTTCGAAAAGAAGAAGCAGATTGCTGCTGCAAAGAAAAACCAGAAGCAGATTCAAGTAAAAGAAATCAAGTTTCGTCCAGGGACGGAGGAAGGGGATTACCAGGTAAAACTGCGCAACCTGGTACGTTTCCTGAGTGATGGGGACAGGGCCAAGGTATCCTTGCGATTCCGCGGCCGTGAGATGGCCCACCAGGAGCTGGGGATGGAACTCCTCAAGCGGGTTGAAGCTGACCTGCTCGAGTACGGTTCGGTCGAACAGCATCCTAAGATGGAAGGACGCCAGCTGATTATGGTCATCGCCCCGAAAAAGAAGAAGTAATCAACAGGGCACGGCAGGCCTTCTGATTATGTTTATCAACTGAATGCGGAGTATCCGAACATGCCAAAGATGAAGACTAAAAGTGGTGCTGCTAAGCGGTTTCTGAAAACTGCGAACGGTATCAAGCACAAGCACGCTTTCAAGAGCCACATCCTGACCAAAATGTCGACCAAGCGTAAGCGTCAACTGCGCGGTAGCAGCTTGCTGCATCCGTCTGACGTGGCAAAAGTCGAGCGCATGCTGCGCCTTCGTTAATTTTTGGATCAAGAATAGAGGAAGTAACTCATGGCTCGTGTAAAGCGTGGCGTCATTGCCCGTAAGCGTCACAAAAAAATTCTGAAACTTGCTAAAGGCTACTACGGCGCGCGCTCCCGCGTATTCCGTGTTGCCAAGCAAGCGGTAATCAAGGCAGGCCAATACGCCTACCGTGACCGTCGTCAGAAAAAACGTCAGTTCCGCGCTCTGTGGATCGCTCGTATCAACGCTGGTGCTCGTGTTAACGGTCTGTCCTACAGCCGTTTCATCGCTGGCCTGAAAAAAGCGTCCATTGAGATCGACCGTAAGGTTCTGGCTGATCTGGCAGTGAACGAAAAAGCGGCGTTTGCTGCGATTGTCGAGAAAGCTAAAGCCACCTTGGCTTAAGTACCCCCGGCAGTCATCCCGCCTCACCTTTGTGAGGCGGGGTGTAAACGTCATAAATAGGGGAAGAGCCTTCAAGCTCTTCCCCTATTTTGTATCTGGAGTCTGTACATGGAAAACCTGGATGCGCTGGTCGCTCAAGCTCTTGAGGCTGTGCAAGGCGCGGAAGATATCAATGCCCTGGAGCAAGTCCGGGTTCACTACCTTGGCAAAAAGGGCGAGTTGACTCAGGTGATGAAGACCCTGGGCAACCTGCCGGCAGAAGAGCGCCCGCAGGTCGGCGCGCTGATTAACGTTGCCAAGGAGCGTGTAACAGAGGTGCTCAATGCGCGTAAGGCGTTGTTCGAGGAGGCCGATCTAGCGGCCAAGCTCGCCGCTGAATCCATTGATGTAACCCTGCCTGGTCGTGGCCAGACCTCAGGTGGTCTGCATCCGGTGACCCGGACTCTGGAGCGTATCGAGCAGTTCTTCACCCACATCGGCTACGGTATCGCCGAAGGCCCTGAGGTCGAAGACGACTACCACAACTTCGAGGCGCTTAACATCCCAGGCCATCACCCGGCTCGGTCGATGCACGACACCTTCTATTTCAATGCGAACATGCTGCTGCGCACTCATACCTCGCCGGTACAGGTCCGCACCATGGAAGCCAATAAGCCGCCGATTCGCATTGTCTGCCCGGGCCGTGTGTATCGCAGTGACTCCGATATCACCCACTCGCCGATGTTCCACCAGGTCGAGGGCTTGTTGGTTGATCGCGATATCAACTTCGCTGACCTCAAAGGCACGATCGAAGAGTTTCTTCGGGTGTTCTTCGAGAAAGAGTTGGCGGTGCGTTTCCGCCCCTCCTACTTCCCGTTCACGGAGCCATCGGCCGAAGTCGATATGGAATGCGTGATGTGCAGCGGTAAAGGCTGCCGTGTCTGCAAGCAGACCGGTTGGCTGGAAGTGATGGGCTGCGGCATGGTTCACCCTAACGTGCTAAGCATGTCGGGGATCGACCCGGAAGAGTTCTCGGGTTTTGCCTTCGGCATGGGCGTTGAGCGCCTGGCGATGCTGCGTTACGGCGTGAACGACTTGCGTCTGTTCTTCGACAACGACTTGCGGTTCCTCGCGCAATTTCGCTAGTCGTAACGAACCTTTAGGAGAGCAGGATGAAATTCAGTGAACAATGGCTGCGTGGCTGGGTAAGCCCGCAGGTGAGTCGCGACGAGCTGGTTGCTCGTTTGTCGATGGCCGGTCTTGAGGTCGATAGCGTGACGCTAGCCGCCGGCGAATTCAGTGGCGTCGTAGTAGGCGAGGTGCTCAGTACCGAGCAGCACCCGGACGCGGACAAGCTGCGTGTTTGCCAGGTCAGCAATGGTGCCGAAACTTTCCAGATCGTTTGTGGTGCGCCCAATGTGCGCCCAGGTTTGAAGATCCCATTTGCCATGATTGGGGCCGAATTACCCGGCGATTTCAAGATCAAGAAAGCCAAGCTGCGCGGTGTTGAGTCCAACGGCATGCTGTGCTCCCAAGCCGAGCTGCAGATTGGTGAAGGCAACGATGGTTTGATGGAGCTTCCGGCTGACGCGCCGGTGGGCCAGGATATTCGTCAATACCTGGGCCTGGACGATGCCAGTATTGAAGTCGATCTGACACCGAACCGTGGCGATTGCTTGTCCCTGGCGGGTTTGGCTCGGGAAGTCGGTGCGCTCTATGCCGTCGAAGTTCGCCGTCCAGCAGTGCCGAGTGTTCCTGCAGTACACGACGAAGTGCGCGCCATCGAGGTGTTGGCGCCTACAGCGTGCCCACGTTATCTAGGGCGTGTGATTCGTAATGTAGATCTGTCCAAGCCTACGCCGCTATGGATGGTCGAGCGCTTGCGTCGGGGCGATGTTCGTAGCATCGATGCCGCTGTCGATATCACCAACTATGTGATGTTGGAGCTAGGGCAGCCTTTGCACGCCTTCGATCTTGCCGAAATCAACGGTGGCATTCGTGTGCGAATGGCTGAAGAGGGTGAGAAGCTGGTCTTGCTCGATGGCCAGGAAGTGAGTCTGCGCAGTGACACGTTGGTCATTGCTGACCACGCACGGGCATTGGCTATTGCCGGAATCATGGGTGGTGAGCGCAGTGGGGTGTCTTGCGCTACACGGGACGTATTCCTAGAAAGTGCGTTCTTTGACCAGATCGCGGTGGCTGGCAAGGCGCGTTCTTATGGTCTGCATACAGATGCTTCGCATCGCTATGAGCGTGGTGTGGATTGGAAACTGGCCCGCGAAGCGATGGAGCGCGCCACTGGCTTGCTTCTGGAAATCGTCGGCGGCGAAGCGGGGCCGATCATTGAGGCGGTCAGCGACCAGTACTTGCCGTCCATTGCGCCGATTACATTGCGTGCCCAGCGCATCACCCAAATGCTAGGGATGGAAATGGACTCCGCCCAAGTCGAGCGTCTGCTTGGGGCTTTGGGCCTGGGCATCACGGCGGAGGGAGAAGGGCAGTGGCGGGTCGAAGTGCCGAGTCATCGTTTTGACATTAGCCTCGAAGTCGATCTGATCGAAGAGCTGGCCCGTCTGTATGGCTATAACCGTTTGCCTGTGCGCTATCCGCAGGCTCGTCTGGCGCCACAGGCCAAAGCCGAGGCGCGTAGCGATCTTCCAGAACTGCGGCGGCTGTTGGTAGCTCGTGGGTATCAAGAGGCGATTACCTACAGTTTCATCGACCCAAAACAGTTTGAGTTGTTCAACCCAGGCGTCGAGCCACTTCTGTTGGCCAACCCAATCTCCAATGACATGGCAGCCATGCGCTCTTCACTTTGGCCGGGTCTAGTCAAGGCACTTGAGCACAACCTCAATCGTCAGCAGGATCGCGTTCGCTTGTTTGAGAGCGGCCTACGTTTCGTCGGGCAGTTGGAAGGTCTGAAGCAAGAGCCAATGCTATCGGGTGTTGTTTGCGGTAGCCGCTTGCCTGAGGGTTGGGCACAAGGTCGCGATACCGTGGACTTTTTCGACGTCAAGGCTGACGTAGAGGCGGTACTGGGCTTTGGTGGGGCGTTGGATGCTTTCAGCTTCGTGCCGGGTAAGCATCCGGCATTGCATCCCGGTCAAACTGCGCGTATCGAGCGTGACGGTCGCGAAGTAGGCTATGTGGGTGCGATTCATCCTGAATTATCCAAAACACTTGGCCTGGACCGTCCGGTTTTCGTTTTTGAGTTGGTGTTGGCTGAGGTAGCGCAGGGGAAAATGCCCAAGTTCTGCGAACTCTCGCGCTTTCCGGAAGTGCGCCGTGACCTGGCTTTGCTGGCCGATCAGGAGGTTGCAGCCAGTGCCGTGCTGGATGTGATTCGTGAGAACGCAGGCGAGTGGCTGACAGAGCTCAGGCTGTTTGACGTGTATCAGGGTAAAGGCATTGATCCGCATAGAAAAAGCCTTGCGGTTGGCTTGACCTGGCAGCATCCATCGCGCACTCTTAACGACGATGAGGTGAACAGCACGACACAGAACATCCTCACCTCGCTCGAACAAAGGTTGAACGCCACGTTAAGGAAGTGACGTATGGGGGCTCTGACGAAAGCTGAAATGGCGGAACGTCTGTATGAAGAGCTGGGCCTGAATAAACGAGAGGCCAAGGAATTGGTCGAACTCTTCTTTGAAGAGATCAGGCACGCTCTTGAAGACAACGAACAGGTAAAGTTGTCCGGTTTCGGTAACTTCGACCTTCGGGATAAACGCCAGCGGCCTGGCCGCAATCCGAAAACGGGCGAAGAAATCCCGATCACGGCTCGCCGTGTAGTCACCTTTCGTCCAGGGCAGAAGTTGAAGGCCCGAGTTGAGGCTTATGCTGGAACCAAGTCATAACGACGAGCTCCCCGTCATACCCGGCAAACGCTACTTCACCATTGGTGAAGTCAGCGAGCTATGTGCGGTAAAACCGCATGTGCTGCGTTACTGGGAGCAAGAGTTTCCTCAGCTCAACCCGGTCAAGCGTCGCGGAAATCGTCGGTATTATCAGCGCCAGGATGTACTGATGATCCGACAGATCCGCGCGTTGCTGTACGATCAAGGATTCACTATCGGCGGGGCGCGGTTGCGCTTATCCGGTGATGAAGCCAAAGATGACACCACGCAGTACAAACAGTTGATCCGGCAGATGATCTCCGAGTTGGAAGATGTGCTGGTGGTTCTGAGAAAATAATTCAGGCTTTTAAAATACTTCCATATTTCAAAAGCTTGCGGTATATTCGTCATCACTTCCTTAAGAAGTGAAACAGGTAACACGCCTAGTCGGGGCGTAGCGCAGTCCGGTAGCGCACTAGCATGGGGTGCTAGGGGTCGAGTGTTCGAATCACTCCGTCCCGACCATATTTTTCAACGACTTAGCCCAATCTGAAAAGATTGGGCTTTTTCATGCCTAAAAAAATACTCCCACATGTACTCCCACGAATATTCTGGATCTAGGTAGCTTTTGGTATCTCAAGGGCTGTGAGCTAGCGACGGCTTGTGAGTTCGCGCCACTTTTGGCCTTTTTTCGCGCTGCCTTTGGCACCAATCCAGTCCGATATCTGAATCGCCCCGGGTTTCGTAGACTGTTGTTATCAAGTATGAAAATAGCAAATGCCGGACGCATGTCTCAGCCTAATGTTCGGCATCGGCATCGGCATCGGCATCGGCATCGGCATCGGTTTCGGTTTCGGTTTCGCGAGACCGGCTTTTAACAAGCAGCAACTACTTGCAGTTGCCTGCCTTCCGATATCCTGCCGCTTGTGCCTCAAAAAATTCTGACGTGAAGGAGACTTGATTTTTTCTGACACCTGACCATAGCCAGGGCATCCCATTGAGAGGTGGTACACCTGGTTCTTCCGGTTACCGATGATCACATCTATCCCGGTCACGCTCGGGAGGCTAAAGACCCCTGCTCCATTCTTCGGATGACGCTTGTGCTGACTGGCATCTTCGAAGAGGGCGCTTTAAGATGATGTCGTTATGCTATCGAATTAGCAGTGTGGCGGACGTGCTTAGCCGGTAGAAGACGGATGGGGAGCAGGCGTCAGTGCATTCTGCGTATGAGCCATCAGCTTTTCGCCAATGATAAGACCGGAATTTCTGCAGACGATCTGCTCGCGATAAATCGCCGGCGTTGCTGTGGCGCCATCCGACCTCATTTCTGTTGTGGTCGAGTCAATGCTAGGAGCAAGATTTTGACGACCGTTGATGCCCAATTTTGCAGTGATGAAGATGACTGCACGCTGCGGCAAACGAATCAGGACACCCCTGATCTCTTTGCGTTTGACTGTGGGCAATTACCGTTCGAACGGATGGGTGATGCGCACTTTGAATTGCTCTTGGCTGACCTTTACGCTGCGCGAGCAACAGATGGTTCGGAGGATTGGTACGACAAAGCTCGCCGTCTTAATGATGGAGCTGACCAAGGCCGCGATGTCATACTGTTCGAGGATTCCTCTCCCGTCGGCGTAATTCAATGCAAGCGCTATAACGGGATCGTATCCCTCGCCATGGTCATCCAGGAGATCTGCAAGTTCTTCCTTTACGCGACCATCAAGCCCGGCATTGCATCAGCACCAGGTGAGCCATTTCGCTACTACGTTGCAGTTTCTGATCGAGCAGCCGGCAAGCTGTTCGAGTTCATGGAAGCGAAGGGCAGGCAACGCTTCGAAGATTTGAGATCAGAGTTCGAGGAGAAAGCGTTTGCTGCGCGTAAAGCCTCCGCGACCTTAAGAAAGCACGCAGCCCTGAAAAACCTCACGAAGGAGCATCTGTGTGATTTGGTATGGGCTAGGATCGACAATCTGCATACCGCTTTACATAAGAAAGATGACCTCTCTCGGATGGTGGGTGCATATCCTGACATCAAGTCGACCTATTTCCGGCTTGAGTCGGACACCGCAAAGATCGTTGGAGAGCTAAAAGGCTTTTTGCAGTCGTGCAACTTGGTGGTAAGCGACGAAGAAGCGGAGCTCATCTCTGGGATCCGCACGGAATATATAAAATTAAAGCTCGGTCGCCACCATCGATTCAACCTCGCCTTGGTGCAAGGTCAAGAGCTCTTGCCTTTCATGCAAGGAATGCTTCAACCCAAGGCTGGAACGCTTTATAACAACTTTGGATCGCTGCCGGTGCTATTGACCGCAGGTGCAGCGGCAGCTACCCCCGCCGATTGGCAGGAGCTGAATCAGCTCGTCGATGGATTCGACAGCCAAGCAGTTGTGTTCGTGGGATGCGGTGACGTCTCGGGCAGTCAGCTCCTCGATTGGAAGAGCTCTGATGAGATGATCTGGATTGATCCACAATGGGATCCCGCCCCGCTACAGCGATACCGGGCAGGATGGTGTTGGGTCAAGGATCCCACGCAGAAAATATTCAACTGCTATGTACTGGTTGAAAATGAGACAGGTGAGACTAACTACGGTCATGCAGACGTCTCCCTACGGCTGGCGTTTGAAGATCTTATCCTCTGGCCAACCTTGGGTAATGATTTTACAAATCCTATTTCGAATCCCAAATCGCAATTGCGACGGATCATGGCCAGCCAAAAAGAGGACAGGTCTAAGCGGCCTAACCTTGTTTTAGCTTCTCTCAACGTAATCAGCCTTGAAAAGGTACTGACCTCAGTTTCGGATCACTATGGCCAGCGCACTCAGTCCACTATTGGAATGGCCATTGCTAATAGTAACTGCGTCCACGCGTGCGCTGCAGAGCTGTACAGTGCTACAGGCATTTTCCCGGCAATTGATGCCGAGTTTGCGACTCGACCAACTCCGATAACAGTGAATCCACCTGGTCGTGTCATGCGCCGAAGCAGCAGCGGCGCCTTAACGTTCATCCTAGACTGGACAGCAGAGTTGACCCTCCTTTCGGTGCAGGCGCACCGACTGATGGAAGATTGTGTAACAGCGGATATGGCTCCGGCTTCGCTTGAGTTCCATGAGCTATTCGACCGTTATCCCCCGTACCCAGGTTACTTGGCTGCTGTGAGAAATGAGCTGGATCTGCTCAATACTCTTGTACAAGGCACAGGTCTGTCGGACTACTCAGGATTTACTTATCGAACCCGATTTGGTGTCAGAGTAGGAGAGCATTTCCCGCTGGAGAAGCTTTCCACTTCTGGTGAATGCGTTATGAGAACCGTCCAGGCATTGAGCTATTTGAATGTCCCGGTCAGCAGCCAGTGGTCATGTGCACCGGAGCTGCAGGGCCATATTCGATATGACGACCCGGAGCATGGGGAGGTCAGCATCATGGCCTGGTCAAACAACAGTTATCACGTGAGGCAAATGGAGGCAGACCTTTTTGATTGGGCCCGGCAACCCATTGTGCATCCCAACCTGATTGTCTTTGCTCAAGGACGCGGAAACGTCGGTGACAGGAAACCTGGTCACGGTCGATATGACTTCACTACCAGCTCCCCTGCTCCTAGAGGGTCAATCACCGAACCTGCCATTGCGAGAAACGTTTACATGTTCAGTCTGAGCGAGATTGAATCGGTTTATGACGACCCCATGGCACCGTCGCCGGAGCGATTCATGGAAGATATTTTTGAGCGAAAGGGGAAGCTAGATGCTCAATGAGCTGGTGGAGATCATAGGGTGTCGAGCTCTGGATGCGGGCTTTTACGAGGCCAGTACGCAGCAGTATTTATCGACTGATAATCCAAACTGGCCCGACGGTGAGCTTGAGAACCAGCTCGGCTATTGGGAATCTTCCTTTGCTTCCATCTTACTGGTGAATATCACCACTGAGACAGGTGCTGAAGCCTTAAGAAAAGCCAAACTCGCAGAGACCTTCCTCGATTCCGCCATTGTCCAGCGGGAGAGTTCGGGCCTCGTCATTGATGGCTACCTTGTACTTGCCACCACCCAAGTGAGTGACGAGTTCAAGGCGTTCCTAATCGATATTGAGAGGGATATCAGGTTCGTCAGAAAGCATGTAGTGACGTGGGGAGCGAATGGGTGGGAGCGCTATGAGCGCATCACGCCGTTAGGCTTGGAGCGATTCGGCGAGCATGAGGAGCCTGCGGTCTTCAACTCGGACGATACCGGGTACATTCAGCTTTTAGAGTTACTGGCCGAGGTGGGAAGCGAAGAGCTTGCCGAACGCCATGGCAAAGAATGGAATCTCAATGAATAACCTGCCAATCAAATTTCTTTCCGTCACCATCCAGAATTTTCGGGGTATCCCTGACGAGTTGGTGGTGCCATTGGACGCACCCTTGACCGTCATTCATGCGGCCAACGGGACTGGCAAAAGCACCATCTGCTACGCATTGGAATGGTTGATCACCGGAA
Source organism: Pseudomonas sp. MF08875 (assembly GCF_059862525.1). NCBI lineage: Bacteria > Pseudomonadati > Pseudomonadota > Gammaproteobacteria > Pseudomonadales > Pseudomonadaceae > Pseudomonas > Pseudomonas sp. MF08875. The sequence continues at coordinate 11,308 of NZ_JCBCUW010000016.1, read as the reverse complement.
AAGTCGATGACCTCAATACCGCGCCACTGGAGTGTCAGTGGGGGAAAGGCACGACCAGTGTTTCCGCAAAATGCCTGATTGACGGAAGGCCGCACTTGCTGACCCGAAACAACACCTCGCTATGGATGACCGAGAAGGGCGCGAGAAAGAAAAAAATCAACGATGAATACCTGCTTGAGATGCTCACGCCAGCGTCGATTTCCGGAAGAAGCACCATCGCGTTGCGCAAAGCGAAACGCGGTTGGTTGCGCAATAGCCGCTGGCTCTACTCCAACTCCCTGTCGTTGTTGATCGACAACAATAAAGCGGACGAGCGTCAGCAGATTTTCGCCGACATCCTCGGCTTTGGCCATCTCACGAGCACACTGCGAGATTTGCGCGAATATAGAAAGGCATTGCCGAACACCAAGGGCCTGGTGGACGGCATCAGTCGGCTCAGCGATGAGATCGAGGCGCTGGAGCGTGCGCTAGCGATAAGCTCTCCAGTGAAAGACAGAGCATTGGGCAATCTGGCGACAATATTCAAAGACTTACCCCCATCAGCAGAGGGCAGCCTGGGTGATCGCCTGAAGGCAGCGCAGCTTCGTGTCGCGATGTTCAGTCAGAAACACCAGAGAGAAGCGAATGCACTGAGCACCCTTTCAGAGCAATGGTCGCAATATCTCAACTCTTTGAGCCAGATTGAAACACTTCGCCAGTCGGTTGCCACCGTGGCTGATGAGCAGAAAAAAGCTAGTGATGATCAGGTCATCCGGTCATCGGAGTTGTCCGAGGCACAGTTGAAGGTTTCAGAAAGTGAAAGGTCAATCAAATGGGCTGACGACAGCCTAGCGACGCTTTACCGCTGGTTACCTATCACTGCAAACCCAGGCGTCGTGGAATTCTTTCGAGAAGGGGATATCACTCAGGTTGACCTACGTACCAAGTTTGTAGAGCTCACCTGGCCTTCGAGTCAACAGGAGCAGTGGCAGGCGGCCCTTGATTTGCTGTCCAGAAACTTACCAAAAATTTTGGAGTGGGAACGTCAGAAGCAGGAGTTGATGGCCAACCCAGTAGCTCCTGCCACTGATTTGGATGACGCAGTTCGCCTAGCTAATGAAGCAAGTAATGCCCGCGTCCGGGCAGAAGCTGATTTTGATGCGTTTTCAAACGTTTTAGACAAGCTGAAAGCCATGGGAAGCGAAATCGTCCACTCTCATGAAGATGCGCATTGTCCGCTCTGCAATCATGATTGGGGCACGGTTGAAAAATTGCGGATAGAAATTTCCACGGGGCAACAACTGCTTGCACCAGCGCTTGAGATCGCCGCAAACAATTTGACAGTGGCTCGCCAAAAAGAACAGGAGGCCACGGCAAAACTCGCGCTAACCAATGCTCAGAAACAGGCCTATGACAGCCATCTCTCCCGCTTGAGCTCGGTTGTTCAGGAACTGAAGTCGTTCGCTACGAAAACCAAATATCTGGAGACTATGCAGGTTCGGGACTTTTCCGGGCTGAACGCTGTTGGTCTTGCTCACCTGAGCAACCGGGTCACCTCAGCGATACAGTTGGGGTTGGTTTTTGAAAAGCTGGCTGAGGTGGAGACGTTTTTCGACATTACCCCTGAAGGCGGAGCTGGCAGCCGGGTGTCGACGTCAATCGCACGTTTTGTAAGTTATAAAAAGCATTTTCAAGATCAGATTGACCTGTACAACCCCGCGAAAACCCGTCTTGTTCCGGTTGTCCGGGCACTTGCGGAGACCATTCAAGCAAAGGCGGGGGTGATTGCAGGTATCAATACCAGCATCGCGGCGGCGCAGAAAGTCACTGGGAGCTTCGATTCCCTATGGAAGGAGGTGTTTGGCGATCAACCTGTTTTGACTGAGTCATATGAGTTGATGCGCCAACAGGTGAATCAGCGAGGTGAAGACGCTGCGACCTACAGAGGCATGCTTGCCGAATGCGAGGCTGTGGTGAGCGTTGATACTGATTCGATGAAACTCAAGCAGCTTCAGGAAGAGCGGCTTGCGTTATCCCGCAAGTTGGAAATCGGCTCAGGCTACATCGCCAAAGCGGATCTCGCGATCGAAAACTACGCCATGCATGTGAAAGATTTCACCGCTTCAAGCCTTAAACCACTGCTCAGCCCCGCTGCTGAGCTGTTCTCTCGGATGCATGCCAACGAGGTTTATAAAGGCTTAGGTGTTTCTGAGGGCGGGGATGCGCTGAAGTGGACTGTCTTTGCGGAAGGACATGAGCCAGCGCTGGACGCAGAAGGGAAGCTGAGCCAAGGACAACGCCAGGATCTGGCATTATCGCTCTACCTTGCTAGGGCTCGAAACACCGGGGGAAGCTTTTTCCTGGATGAGCCCATAGCGCATTTGGATGATCTAAATCGGGTGGCCATGTTGGACATCTTCCGCCTGGTCGCAACGTCCATGCCTTCTATGAACCTCATTCTGACTACTGCAAGTGATGCGCTTGCCCGGCACATGGCGCAGAAGTTTTCGAGCATCACAGACAGGCACCTTTTGAACATGATTCACCTGGAAGGAAATCCTCGTACCGGGGTCAAGATGACTGTCCAGAGCAACGCAGCAGTATCAAGCCAGCCTGGTTAGCCCTAGACGTCGTGTGACGCTGAAAATTTGCGGTTGTTGGTCGGGCGCGCTCGTCAGTGCCTTTTCCTTTGGTCGATTCGCTTTCCCAAGGGTTGAAAACAGGAACGACCATTTTGATAGAGAAGCCGGTTAGCTCCTTGGAAAGTGATCTAATAGGGAATTGCGGGTCGCATCCAAACGGATCAACCTCCTAAGAGATTTAACATTGCAAGCAGATGAAAAGCGTTACCCCAGAGATAGGTTTACGAAGCAACTTGTCCGAATCTGCAAGGCGCTGGATGAGGTATCGGTTCGCGACATTTCCTACGACTCATATGGCACTACTGCAACGTGTCATTTAGAGGCTACCGAACTTTGGGTCGTTGGTTCATACGCACGGGGTGCGCTTACCTGCGGGGACTTGGATGTCGTTGTGAGTTTTACTGCCGCTGGAGCGGGTCTACCGATGCCACAGATCCTGTCCAGGGCGTTTTTCGGCGCTACGCCCGGTGTTCGGTTCTACAGCGGTACGCCGGAGGTGAACAGGTCGGGGGCTGCGTTTCCAGATGCGGTGCTGATCTGGTCAACGCAGGATTGCGATTGGCAGGCTCGGATTGATTCGATCAAGCCGGATCTGGAAGCGGGCAGGGCTGCCCGAGATACCGCTTCTGTGCCGCTACGCGCCGAGCAGATGCGCTTCCCTAGTTGCACTCTGAACGATGTTGCGCGATGGGAGCGCGACGGTATTCTGGAGTGGGATTTTGTTTCCTTAGATAACGAGCTGCTGAGCGCTGTGCCTCCACAAGAAATTGGGAGTAAGGAAAGGCAGCTGTTTGAGTGCATAACAGGCATGGGGCAGAAAACCCTCGACTTGATACCTGCCGTGTGGCGGGTCATGCGGGAGGCGGAGCCCGGCGCTTCCTGGAAAGCCGCTGAGAGAGAAAAGGCGACATTGAGGTATGGTGGAACCTTGATTCATGTGGGCGTCCCTGCTTTGGACTTGACGCATTTTGAGAACGCTAAGGTGAGGCAGTTGATGCTGGTGCCACATCGCACTGCGCGTGGCCCTAACGGAATGTGGCTCATCCGGCGTGGCCCCAAACATCCTCATATGCTGGGTCTCAAAAAATGCTGCATTTTCTACGTTGGCAAGCCAAGCATTCAGGCTGTGGCCAACCCTCTGCAGGAGGTGGGAGATGCGCGCATCATTGAGGTTTTCGACTTGAAAGCTGATGCCAAGGAGGCGCTCAAGAAAATGAAGCTGGACTCTTCGCAGGTGATCCAAGCGAAAGGATTTGCACTATACGAGCTCATTATTCGCGCTGACGCGATTCAATATGGCGATGATCTGATTTCATTCACATCCAACAGGCTATCAGCATCGGTAAAGACATAGCTCTCTGGGCTTAAGACGCCACAGAGGTCGTCTCAGTAGTTGCTGTAGAGTCGCGCACCGGCTCGTGATCGTGACGATTGTCATCTTTCAAAAGAATTTCCGCTGACGCCACCTAGGGTGAAGATCAAGCGGCATCAGGCACGGGGCTTAGGTTTGCCCCACCATCTAGATAGCAGAGGGACTATGGATCCAAGCAATGGAAGGCCCACGGAAGGTGAGAAGAGCCAGGTGACGGTCATATTCGGAAAGCGCAATTCTCTCCGCAATCCTCTTCCCGTTAATACTATCCTCATCGTCCCAAGCCAAGATGATTGGAACGACTTTGGTCTTCGAACCCGGATTGACGTTCGCATATGTCTCTCAGAGCATTCAGAGCCTTTCGCTACCGCCGGTTTTATCGGCTTCGTTACCAATTCGAAAGATGAACCCAACGGCGCAATTCGATTAGAGGAGATGCTGGACAGCACCTTAAACATAGAGCTGCCTGTAACCGATTCACACAGATTTTTCACCATGCTACCCAGCATGGATGCTTACCGTGCCCTCGTGCGCAAATTTGGTCCTGCCAGATCGGTCGAAGCACTGAAAGCAATGAGGGATTTAGTTGCCCTCAACGAATTCAAGAACAGCGCGAACTGGCTTGATATTGCGGCCCAGTCTGACGTTTTTTTGAAGTCTTTCATGAGAAATGCTGAGTCCTATTTTGCATATAAAAACGCCGGCTCCATCCTCAGGGGACTGGAGCATGAAGAGTTCGGAAAGCTATCAGAGGTCTTTGATATTCATTTCCGATTACCAGGCCGCCAAAATGATCACGAGCTAACCTTTCGATTCAGTCATGATAATGACCTGCCGAAGCGAATTGCAGTGGTCATCGGTAAGAACGGTGTAGGGAAGAGTCAAGCACTCGGCCGAATCGTACGCGCGGCTTTGAGCGGAGATGGCTCGCTTACAGACGGAAGTATAGGAGGGCGTGTTCTCGTCAACCGCGTCCTGGCCTTCGCTCCGACGAATGAAGCTGGATCAGTGTTCCCTGGAGAGCGGCGCAAGCGGCCTAAAGTCTGGTATCGACGCTTCTCTCTTAATCGCTTAGGGAGGATACGTAAGGGCGTGGGCGTCGCTGATCAGGTACTTCAAGTAGCTCGATCTCAAGAATATATTGGAGAGTCGACGCGCTGGGATATTTTTCTTGGCTCGCTCCAAGCCATCGATAACTGGGAGCAGATTTCACTACCACTTCGTAGGAATAAACATGACGCACTTTCTCTCAGGCGCTTGAGACAAGGCGGCGAACAGCAAATTATTGAAAATTTCGCCTCCATCGATTTGCGACGGGAACCTGTGCGGTTGATCGACGGAGTCGGCTACCCTTTAAGTAGTGGCGAAATTTCATTTGTACGGTTCTCTGCGCAGGCGAGCCTTCATGTAGAAAATGGCTCGCTTATACTTTTGGACGAGCCGGAGACGCATCTGCACCCAAACTTCATCAGCCAATTCGTCTCGCTGTTGGACAATCTGTTAGTGCAGACTGGCTCCGCTGCAATTATCGCTACACATTCAGCCTATTTCGTTCGTGAGGTTTTTCAGGAACAAGTGTCGGTACTACGGGCAGATCAGGATGGTTTCGTAAGTGTTGAGCGGCCAGCTTTACGTACGTTTGGAGCAGACGTCGGGGCTATTTCTTACTTCGTATTTGGTGAGGATGAACCATCGCAGCTTGCCGCTGCACTTGAGGCAAGGCTTCTAGGGCGCTTCAGTACATGGGAAGCCCTGTATAACAAGTACAAGGATGAACTTTCGCTCGAAATTTTAGGGGCGCTACGAGAATCGATGGAGGGTGAGGTTCTTGAATAAGATCCCGCGTCCCAATATTGATGACGGTTTGGCATTGTTGAACCTGGCTCATAATAGAAGGGCGGCGAGTTACCCGCACTTACAGGCGTCTGTTGGAACAATCCAGCAAGCCTATGCCCAATATGAAAACGCTGCTGGTAATGCTTTTGCAGTCGCTGCAGTGGGCATTTCACCATTAACTCAGACTTATTTAAAAGCGCATTACAAGTCGCCGCCTAAAGACCTTGTGCATATTACCAAGCTACGTCTAGGTGGGGAGTATTTGATATGCCCGATGTGCGGATCATCCCATCGTGGAACTTTAGATCATCTTCTGCCACAAGATAGTTACGGGGTATTTGCAGTCTTTTCTCTTAATCTCGTCCCCGCTTGTAAATGTAACAGCCTGCGACAGGAGCTATTGATAGGGCCAAATCCCGGTGAACGCATACTGCACCCTTACTTCGACGATTGTTTATCTACGCGACTCGTCAAGGCGAAAATCAGCGATCTTGGGCCAGTTCCTAAGATATCGCTAGAGTTATGCGTCAACCATGCTCATCCAGATTATTCAGCGATTGCGTTTCACGTTCGCTCGATTGTCCAGCGTACCCCTATCACGGGATTCTTCAGTAACAGATGGGTGAGTCTCTGCCGCCGGCCGAGCTTGGTTGTGAGGGCGCTAGAAACCAACCCACCGTCTTACAACGCTCTTAAGCGTGTTCTTTTGAAAGAACTGCGCTTGCTCGACGACGTCCATGGGGGTCGTAACAACTGGCATTCGATGTTCATAGCCGGTTTACTTGATCGGACGGTACTAACCTGGCTGTATTTGCAAATTAATAATCCCGAACGATTGGCGGATGCTCCGTTGATTTAGCTGTAGTATTTCTCTGCGCAGCCGTCCACTGGCGCGTGCTGCGAACGTCACTTCTCGAATCAGTCGTCGGGGCTGACAGGTTCGTCATTGCGCCTGAATACGGTAACGTTTCGTATGATCGGTGTACCGTTTACTGTTCCGACCTCCGCATCCTCATCTCCCACCTCATAATTTTCGCTCCAGCTTTCGCTAATTACTGTTCTGACAAGCTCCGCTAGGTTTGAGCTTGGCCAAGAGGAATCTCCAACCATCGCCCTAGGCCACTGTGTTTGGCCTACGGTTAGCACTGACCCGCTGTGCTTCGGGACAACCCAAATATTGCTTCCTATCTCGAAGAAGCTTTTGAACTCTCTCGGATGAACATCGTCAGTGTCCTCCTCATATGAGAATTCTCCATCAAATGTGATGGTCAGTTCCGAAACGTTCTGAAATCGATCCCGTATCTCAGTGACGTTGAGCCAGTCACTTGGGCCTTGGCAAGCTATCGGTAGGTCACCAATAGCTCCTCCACACTCAAGCACAATCTCTGCACATCGGGCTTTGTGAAGTTCATCAGATCTAGACATTCCGATGATGCTAGCCTGCTCTGTTGCCCAAGCCGCCAGCTGTTCTTTAGACGCAGTTGGCAAAGCGGAATCGCGAGACGCAGTCAAGGTTTCGCCTACTAACAAACCTTGGATATTTGACATCCGAGAGGCACGAAGACCTCCGATCGTGACCCATCCTCCATCCGCACCAAAGAAGCTGCTTGGCTGGATGAATGCGCGCCCCAATGGTTTGCCGGTCTCATCAAAGATCGGTCGTATTGCGGAAATGCTCGTCCCTGTTCTGTACCTGCTAGGCATACCTAACGGGTTCAGTCGGACGAGTAAATCTGTATCAGGAAGGTCTAGCCAATCCCCTGAATTGATTGCAGAAAGTGTTTCGCCGGCTTCTTCAACTTCAATCGAAACGTCCAAGTTTGGCGCGATCGATGCGATGAGCTGCTTTAGAGTCAGCACGTTGCCACCGGCTTTACTGTTGTAGAGTATTCCGCCTTTACTGCGGGGATCGGCCTTCAGCAGAATCTCAATTCTTGTTCCGCCATCCACTGGAGCTTGACCTCGTGTCGATTGAGCGAGGATCGGGCGCGATACAGTGCCGTCCCTGAATTCCAATACGCGAGCGGCGTCTTCGCCTAAGTCAAACCTGCGGGATATTACCCTTACTAGCGATCCAATCATAAAAACTGAGAAAAAGCCGATGCCGTATCGTCCAATCGCGTTCATGCCCTTTGCGATGAGACCCGGGAACTCTTGAGATGCGAGGGTTGAGCGCCAAAAGGATGTACCGAAGTCAATTAACGGGCCGGTCAAAACGAGCTCCGACATCCCAATACCATTGTCTTCCACTGTCAACCAGTGCCCATCTTCTTTTTCGCTGAGTGACACCACTATGGCGCCCCAGCTTTCGCGTCGCCCTATTTGATAGCGCCTACGAGCTTGGATAGCGTCGGTGCTGTTTTGAATGAGTTCTCTGATCACCACAGTCGGGTCATCACCATAAAGCTTCGCACCGCCTAAAGTTTCCACAACTTTCGGGATGTCAGATACCTTCAACTGAGTGTCCACTGGACGCCATCCTCGGGTATGAATAGTTCGGGCCAGTGACTCGGGACTGCCTGCTCCCTTGACCCGTCGCGCTCGGAAGAACAGTCCTTTCGCTCTGTTCTGCATCAGCAGGTCGACGTTCTGCAATTCGCGATTTACTGCTGAAATCGTGTCATATGCCAGCCACCATGCATCGGCATCTGCAATATCAAAAGGTGCACCAGCGGTAAAAACCACAGCTTCGTGCTCGATATGAGGCGCAGCTAGGCGCTCTTGGAATGACCAGTGCAGAGCAGATATGCCTTTGGGATGCGTTAGCGCTCGCAAAAACCTGGGTGCTCTGCGTTGATCCAAGTGGAGCGCGTCCGCAATACGGAGCAAACAAGCAAGTTTGACTCGATCAATCTTGCATTTTGTCTTGCCTGCAAGAGCACCGAGATCTTCCGATAGCTCCTGTTCTACGCGGGCGACCGACCACCAGTGGCTGTGGGCAATGAGTCCTATTGTCTCGCCGTAGAAAAACCGTACCTCGGCGTCGTCAATTAAATAAAGCGTATCTCCATTAGCAGACGGCCACCCTTGCTTTGCTAACTTTTCAGCTTGCTGTGCGTGTAATTGGCGTAGCACTTCAGGTACTGCGCTATCAACGATGCTTGGCGGAGGGTTATTTACTTTTTCGGGATCAAGCTGATCCTCCCCGAGCAAGGCCGTCACGGTATCTTTCCACGAAACGGTCTCCTTCAAATCTTCAAGACCGTTCGGATATGCCGCAAGACTCATTGCCGAATCGTGCAGGAGTACACTTGCGCCGAACACGAATGCTTCGGCGGGAGTAATGGTCAACGCTCCTTCCGAAACGAGAGATGCTGTCTCCCATAGGGCGTCTAGATGGCTGATGTCATGGACTGTCATGCCTGGCATAGCTGTTACGATCTGTGCAACCAGCTGACCGGCTTTTTCCCGCATGGCCAGGTATCTTTCCCGGAAAAATTCCTGCTCTGCGGTTGTAATGTCTATTTGTGGATTGACGAATGCATGGCGCCACAACCAGGTTAAGCGAAAATCAGACGCAGCAGACATGAAAACTCTCCCTGTAGCGTTGCCCTGATCAGCGGAGACCTTAGTCAACATCGATCCCTTGGCGACGCCGTTGCAATACGTTAATTGATTATCGAGGATTGTCTCAGTAGAGGAAAAACCTTGAATCGCACTCACAATGTTTTAAACGGTTGTTCATGTGTCTGATGCTCCTAGGCGCTGAGCGGCGCTATTGGATCTGTGCCAAACGGATTCCCCGAAACAAATGTACCCCGAGCCCATCCGGGGGCACGCATTCCTCGCAGTAGTCGAGCTCATCGCATTCGTTGTAAATCAATAACCGATAAACGTCGACGGGAGCTTGGAAGCGTCCAACGATATATATCGTCCTAACCCAGTGTACCTGCCTTGGTCGTATTCGCCGCCCTTAGGCCACTTCTCGCAGCACTTTGCACACCTCCCTCGCAGTGAGGGCAGGTGTGGTCTCATCTGTACGATCGTTTAACCTCATGTGGAATGTCTACGATTCCCTCGTTGTTTAGCCGAGGATACACCGCAGTCATGAGTACGAATGAGATTACGCAAGGGGAACAGTGGAATGAAGCTTTTTTTGGACTGTGAGTCTACTCAGCTCAACCAGGATACAAAGCTGATCTCATTGGCTTTTGTCTCGGAGGCCGGCGACGAGTTTTATGTGGAGATGACGGATACCTACGAGGTCGAAGACTGCAGACTTCGTAACCCTGAACGTACTGCCGCAGTTGGATTTACCCCTCTATGGGATTTCATTCGTGGGGGCCCAAGCCGCACTAAAGGTTTTCCTCGGCAGTATCGAAGACCAACTGGAAGTCTGCTCGGACGCCCCAGAATGGGATTGGGATTTTTTCTGTCAGCTCGCGTATGTGGATCACAAATAGCCAAGCCATGTGGCGAACAGACCCTCCAACCTGATCCGTTTGTTCAGGCATTTTGAAGACGACGACCTCGCTGGGGTAACACTTTCAGAGCTTCCGCATCATGCGTTACTCGATGCCCGGCTCCTCGCTGAGCTTTACCAGCGCCTGGCAGCGGCCTCCAAGTCGATTGGTGATTGATTGTGATGGCTCATAACGAAGAGCGCCGTCATTGAGAGATGGCCAGACGAAAGGCACTATGGGCGCTTGCCTCCCTCTCGTCAGGAGACCCCAAGGCGCTCAACGTCGTAGATCTTCTCGATGATATCGAGCTACGTGAGCGGCATGACACGTCAATATGCGCTCGTTCCGTATGTACGGATCTTTGCCGGGGCAGGTGTGGGCTCAAATATGTGCTTGCAGGCGCCTGCAGAGAGAGACGAAACAGATCCAATGATGATTATGGTTCGAGATGCAAGGTAACCCGAGCCGCATTCGGCTTGGCGGGATTTGACGACTTACATAGGGATGGGACATAGCATGGCAGTCAATCAGCAGATTACCCATAGCCTGAGTATCAAGAAGCTACAAAGGGATTGCATCGTTGGATGAGATTCGATTGGATGAAAAGTCCCTTACAGCTAAGCGCTTCGTTGGCGCATGGAAATCCTGACGTTAAGGGTTATCGCGTCCGCTAAATACGCGGACACCATCGCCCTTAATGCTGGAGTTCGGAAGGTGTGTTCCCGGTACGCTTATGGTGCGTGTAGGGCTCAAAAAACCATTGCATCAGATTAAAAGTTACCCACAAACTGCGTGGGTATTTCTGTGGATAACTGTCTATGCGCTACAACATATACGGGATGCACAGGATTGATCACAAACTGACCATCTCTGTTTGCACTAGCAGGAGTGCACTCTTGATATCCTTCTGTATCTCGGTAAACCTTGGAATATGTACATGTTCATTCTGGTCCTGAATTCATAGAATAAGCGCAACGCTTGAAACGAGAGGCAGAGAGCCAGCCACCGGTAGAATCCAGGCTCTCACACCGAAGGATTCAAGCGCAGATGACTACGCATTACCGGCAGCTGACTCA
>NZ_JCBCUW010000015.1:0-121868 GCF_059862525.1 Pseudomonas sp. MF08875 | reverse complement strand
CTGGCTGAAACCTTGGGCAAGGCCGAGTTGAAGGGTCGCACGTTCGGGGATACTGAGTTCGTGATAGGACATAGTGGCAGCACCGTACCGGAAAGGTCAGGTGTTGCACTCAGTTTTTGCGGCCGCCCCTTATCTGTGCCTTTGGATGAGTAAGTTCACCTTTCCCACAAGTAGGTGTTCTTATGGAGTTGTGTTTCGAGGAATTATCCTTATTAAACTGCAAGAAGCATGTTTTTACAGTTTGCAGTAAATATTCACAAAGTCTTTTTTGGATTTTTCCTACTTGGTTTGGTTTGTTCGACCTACCTGCTCAGGTGAATCGGGCGACATATATATAAAAAAAGGTCGCGGATACTCCTCTGGCGTCGGACGGAGCCGACTTTTGATGTAAGTAGTTGGAAACTCCAGACTTTCGGCGCTTCTAAAAAACCCTTCTTGATAACAGCGGTTGTTGCTTTTTCAGCGACGGCTCGAGGCCCTCTGAATGACATGACAGTCTGGGGGTTAATTATTAAGTGGGGTTGTAAGTCGCACTGACTATATCGCTGGGTTAATACGTCCTGCGCACAGTCGTGACAGGAATAGTTCAAGATATTTATTAGGTGAAAATCTGTATGAAAAGTAAGTTCAAAACTGCACTGCTGTCCGTTGGGCTGCTGATGGGTTCGGTTACCGCTGCGCAAGCGGCGGACGGCACCGTTACGTTTTTGGGGTCGGTGCATTCGGGGGCTTGTTCCATCAAGCCGGAATCTGTCGATCAGAGCGTTCACTTGGGGTCGATTGCAAAGCATCAACTGATGGCGGGAGGGAAGTCCACCCCCAGAAGTGTGTTCATAGAACTTGAAGGTTGCGATTTGACCGGCCTCACCGACAAGACGGTGACGACGACCTTCACGGGGGCGCCCTCCGCAGCAGTGCCGGGTGCGCTGGGTACGGTCGGCGGCGCGGGCGGCGTGGGCATCATGATGACCCACGGCGATAAGCTCGTTGAACTGGGTGTTCCAACGACCCCGCAACTTATTACTGCCGGTAACAACACGCTGGAATTCGGTGCGTACGTACAAGGTGCCGCCACGGCGCCGATCATTCCGGGTGATTTCAGTGCGGTAGCCAACTTTACCTTGGCTTATCAGTAAGGCTTCGCCCCTGCCACTTTCGGGTGGCAGGGGACACTGGTGGGAGATCCCGGTGAATACATTCATGCATCTCGCTGCTGCCTCTTCTTTAACGGTGTTCATTGCCCCTTGGGTTTTCGCTCAGGCGACTACTCAGGGCGATGGGACAGTGCTGTTGGGCGGGCAAGTGGTTGACTCCGCCTGCGGGCTGGAAGTGACAACGGTCGATCAAACGATTGAGATGGCTCCCGAGCCCATTGGCCGGCTGTTGCGGTACGGGCAGGGCAATACGCAGCCCTTTGAGTTGCGTCTGGTTAATTGTTCATTGACACGCCCTGATCCATCTCGCCCAGGCCAAAACCTGCCTGACTGGCAGCACCTGCGCGTGACCTTTGACGGTCCCCGAGACAGAGGCGGGCGTTCCTTTGCGGTCTCTGGTGACTCGCAAGGGGTCGCTCTTCATATTGAAGATGTGAATGGCCAAGAGAGTGTTCCGGGTGTGCCAATGGCGCTGCAACCATTGGCTGAAGGTGACATGACACTTCACTACACGCTTCGCTTGGTCGGCAATGGGTTGTCGATGTTGGCCGGGGCTCATACAGCGGCAGTGAAGTTCAAGTTGGAATACTTTTGAACAGTAATGGGTTGTTTGCATGTTGAATACGTCGACGCTCAAAAATACGCTCCGCCCAAGTATATTTGGCGGGCTGATGTCGCTGGCCGGAACCGCATTAGGTGCCGCGGATATCGAGTTCAATACCGACGTTCTGGATCTGAGTGATCGCACGAATATTGATTTGTCTCAGTTTGCCCGTAGTGGGTTTGTTATGCCTGGCACTTATTCGATGATGGTGCAGGTTAATGCCCAGGCTATTGCCGAGCAATCAGTCGCGTTTTATCCCCCTGACAATGACCCCAAGGGCAGTCAGGCTTGTTTAACTGAAGATCTGGTGGAACTACTGGGCCTCAAAGCCTCAGAAGTTGCTGCACTCGTCGGCTGGAAAGGTGGGCAGTGCCTGGATATCAAAGGCTTGGCCGGCGTTGAAGTCAGTGCAGATTTGGCCACCTCGACACTGAACATCAACATCCCCCAGGCCTATCTGGAATACAGCGCCATCAACTGGGACCCGCCTTCTCGCTGGGATGAAGGGGTGCCCGGGCTGCTGCTTGACTACAACATGACGGCGCAGTCCAACTATCAAAAGAAAGACGGCACCCGCAATAGCCTCAGTGGTAACGGAACACTGGGAGCCAATGCCGGGGCATGGCGTTTGAGGGCCGATTGGCAGGGGCGAGTAGACAACCGAAGTGAGGCGTTGCCGGTCGGTCAGAAACTGGAATGGAGCCGTTATTACGCGTATCGCGCCGTTCCGTCATTGAAGGCGCGGCTGGTGGTGGGCGAGGACTACTTGTATTCGGACCTGTTTGACAGCTTTCGTTTTACCGGGGCTGCACTCAAGTCGGATGAAAGCCAACTGCCGCCCAATTTGCGTGGTTACGCACCGCAAGTGGTAGGCGTCGCCAAGACTAATGCCAAAGTCATCATCAGCCAGCAAGGGCGTGTGCTGTATGAAACGCTTGTTGCGGCAGGGCCTTTTCGCATCCAGGACCTTAGCGACGCGGTGTCCGGCACGCTGGATGTGCGGGTGGAAGAGCAAGACGGAACCGTGCAGAGATTCCAGATGGATACGGCAGGCGTTCCCTACCTGACCCGACCAGGGCAGATTCGGTACAAGCTCGCCACCGGCAGACCGTCCAATCTCCAGCACGGTGGTGACGGCGACTTTTTCGGTACCGGCGAATTCTCCTGGGGGATCAGCAATGGCTGGTCGCTTTTGGGCGGTGGTATAGCTGATAGCAACTACCGTGCGCTGACTCTCGGTGTGGGCCGTGACCTGATGGCATTCGGGGCTGTATCGCTGGATGTGACGCAGTCCCATGCCGATGTTTGGAATGAGTCGTTGTCGGGCAAGTCCTACCGTCTTCAATACTCCAAGAACTTTGAACGATACGACAGCCAAGTAACGTTCGCCGGTTATCGGTTTTCCGATAAGAACTTCCTGAGCATGGGGGAATATCTGGACGCCCGCCATTACGGGTTGAATGGTGAACTTGCCGGGCGGCACGACGAAATGAATGACCGTGGTAGTAGCTGGAGGCCGATTGGCGATAGCAAGGCCCTTTATACGGTAACGATGAGCAAGCAATTCCGTGACCTGGGAGCCACTGTCTACGCCAGTTATAACAAACGAACTTATTGGGGACAGCCGGACAGTTCGCGCTGGAATCTATCGTTATCCCGCTACTTCAATGTGGGGTCCGTCAAAAACATGAGCTTGTCCCTGAACATGTATCGCAGCCAGGATTACAACTATAAGGACAACGGTATGGCGCTGACCGTCAGCCTGCCATTGGGGCGCACCGGCACACTGTCGCTGGATGCAAATAGAGCGGCAGGCCAAAACACGTTTTCAACACGCTACAGCGACCGCATCGATGAACGTAACAGCTATCAACTGAGCGCCAGCAACAACGCTGCCAGCGGCTATCTGAATCATGTCGGTGATTGGGCCGATATTGATCTGAGCGCCAGCACCCAACAAGGCGATAGCCGCACCCTCGGTGCCTCAATTCGCGGTGGTGGCACGCTGACGGCTCATGGTGGCGCCCTGCATCGTACCAACAGCCAGGGTGGCACCCGCCTGATGATCGATACCGGCGGTGTACCCGATGTACCTATGCGGGGTTACGGCGCACCGACGCGCACCAACGCCTTTGGCAAAGCGGTCATTTCCGACATCGGTAGCTATCAGCGTACGGCGGCCAGTGTCGATTTGGAGAGCCTGCCTAGCAATGTCGAAGCCACACAATCGGTGACGCAACTGACGCTCACTGAAGGGGCAATCGGTTATCGCGCAATTGACGTGATTTCGGGTGAGAAGGCCATGGCGGTGCTGCGCCTGCCTGATGGTAGTTCGCCACCCTTTGGCGCGACGGTGAAAAACATGAAGCAGCAGGACACCGGGATCGTGAATGACGACGGCAACGTCTACCTGAGCGGCATTCATGCCGGCCAGCAGATGGTCGTCAGTTGGGGCGGCGTCAAGCGTTGCACATTAACGCTTCCTGTCGTTTTGCCGGCCGATAGCTTGACCGATGTTCTGCAACTGCGATGCCAAATGGTAATCGCCGATCAATCCTTACCCAAGCCAGACGCGCTGAGCGGCAAGCGCAACGATACGGAGAACACAGCCTCATGATGTTTCATTCGCACCCCGCACCCTGGGTCTTTGCACTGTTGGTTTCAGGCTTGAGCCATAGCGCTTGGGCTGCTGTCGGTCTGGACCGTACCCGTGTGATTTTCGATGGAAGCAAAGACGCCACCAGCGTGAGCATCACTAACAACAATACCCAGCTTCCGTATTTGGCCCAGGGTTGGATCGAGGATGAAGCCGGCGAAAAAATCACCTCGCCCCTGATCGTACTGCCGCCCGTTCAGCGATTGGAGCCAGGCAAACAGAGCCAGGTGAAAGTGCAGGCATTACCCGCTGCCAAGTCGCTGCCACAAGACCGGGAGACTATCTATTACTTCAATTTGAGGGAGATTCCGCCGCGCAGCGACAAGGCCAACACCCTGCAAATCGCGCTGCAAACCCGGATCAAGTTGTTTTACCGTCCGCAGGCGATCGCACCCAGCCAGCAAGACCTTGCCAATCCCTGGCAGGAAAAGCTGACCCTTACCCGCGAAGGCCAACATTACCGGGTGCACAACCCAACGCCTTACTACGTGACCCTAGTGGATGCGCGCAGCAGTAAGGAGGGTAAAACCCTGGCGCAGTTCGAGCCGCTGATGGTCCCGCCCAAAGGCTCACAGACCTTGGGCCCAACGGCCAAAGCACTTGGTACGACGCCGTATTTGTCCTATGTGAATGATTACGGCGGCCGTCCGCTACTGGCGTTCACGTGCAGTGGCGGGACGTGCAAGGTGAATTCGCAAGCATCAGCGCCTGGTCAGTAGTACCTGCTGCAGGAGAACGTCATGAAGTTGCATACAGTGAAGGTTTTGGGCTGCCTATGGGTGGCCTTGGTGGGGCAGGTATACGCCGCGGATGAAGAGGATGTCGAAGGCGCAGTCGGGATGCTCAATGTGAAGGGCTCCATGTATGAAACCCCTTGCAGTGTGGAGATGGCCTCCCAGTATCAAACGGTCGACCTGGGCGCCATATCTGCCGGTCGGTTGCAACGGGCGGGCGATCAGGCCGACTCCGTGGCTTTTCAACTGCGCTTCGATGATTGTCAGCGAACCGCGGGCCGTATCGTTAACGAGCGTACGGGAAACCTGGTCTGGAGCGCCCATCAACCGGTGCTCTCGGTGACGTTTGTCGCGCCTGCCGATGCCGATGACCCGCGATTGGTCAAGGTGCAGGGTGTAACTGGAATGGGGCTGCGTTTGACCGACGCTCTGGGGCGCGATGTGCCGTTGGGCGCCAGAGGGGAGCCTCTGTTCATACCCACCGGCGACAGCATGCAAACCTGGAATGTCCAGCCCACGCGAACCTCTGCGCCACTGACCAGCGGGGCATTTCGGGCTGTGGTGGATTTCAGGCTCAATTATGAGTGAGGGCAGAACAATGACCAGGTTAACCGGCTCGCGGGCCATGTTTATCGGCGCGGGCCTACTGTGGGTTGTCAGTTCGGGTGCGCAAGCCGATGCCAACCTGAACATCCGCGCAGTCATCATTGCACCTCCGCCCTGTGTCATTAACAGTGGCGGCACGCTGAACATACCGTTTGGCAACGACCTGCTGACGTCACGGATCGACGGCGTCAATTACCGTCGAAACGTGCCTTATACGGTCACGTGCGACTCCCCCTTCAGCAACGCGATGACGCTGGAACTCAAAGGCACGGGAGCTTCGTTTGATAGCAAGGTGCTCCTGACCCGCAATACGGATCTTGGCGTAAAGCTGTTCGTCAACGGTGCCGATTGGCCGCTCAATACGGCGGTGAAATTTACCCATCCCAACTTTCCGGTGGTGCAAGCAGTGCCGGTTAAACGTGCAGGCAGCCAGTTGAGGGGCGGAACTTTCGATGCGGCTGCCACCCTCGTGGTCGAGTACCAATGAAGAGCACTGATAAAGAGGAACGATCCATGACAAGTTGGCCGCAGCGAGCATTACTCGCCTTGTGTTCAATCGGCCTTTGCAGTGGTGCGTCGGCCAACCTGACATTCAGCGGAACACTGAACGCGCCTCCGCCGTGCACGATTGACTCGGGCAGCACGATTGAAGTCGATTTTGGCGATGTCGGGATCAAGCGTGTCGACGGGGTGCAATACCGCAGGGGCGTGGGTTACACCATCCAATGTGGCACCGACACACTGCCGTGGTTACTCAAGTTGAGTGTCAACGGCACGGCAACCACGTTTGACCCATCGGCGGTGCAGAGCAGCGTGCCTGAATTGGGCATTCGACTGTTTCAGAACAACGTGCCGTTCTCACTCAACACGCCACTGAATATCACCCTGTCGTCACCGCCCACATTGGAAGTTGTACCCGTCAAACGGCCCGGTTCGGTTCTGACGCCAGCACCGTTCACGGCGGTGGCCACATTGTTGGCCGAATACCAATAGGAGCCGAGATTTATGGGACGTGAAAACATTCATTGGGGCCGTGGCCTGTTGGCGTTGCTGCTCACCGCAGGCTTGGCCCCCATGGTGCATGCAGTGGACAACCTGCGGCTCAAAGGAAATCTGGTTGCCCAGGCCTGCACGATCCGCCCGGGCGATGAAGCCATCACCCTGCAGCTTTGGGACCTCACCAGCAAGCACCTTTACATCAACACGCGTTCGGAGGGTAAAGGGTTCAAGCTGCACCTGGAGGATTGCGATACCACCATTGGCGATACGGTCACTGTCATGTTCGGTGGGGTCGAAAACCGCGAGTTGCCTGGCTTGTTCGCGCTCGATGGTGGCAGTGGCGCCTCAGGTATCGGGCTGGGGCTGGAAACGCTGAGTAACAAGCCACTGCCCATCAACAGCGTCAGCGACAAACAGGTTTTGACCAACGGTAACAACGTGATCGAGCTCAAAGCCTATGTGCAGGGTGAGCCGCAGGCGATTAGGGACGAGACCATCGGGCCTGGCGCTTACAGGGTGACTTCCACGTTTACGCTGGATTATCCGTAGCTGTGAACCGTCATACATAGACAAACAGCCTAAGACAAACCTCAACTCTCTTCTGGGCGGCTTTAACGTGCGGGCTGATGTTCGCTGGGAGGTGTTCGGATAGAAGAGCAACGAGAGATCAACATGAAACGACTAAATACAGCCATTGTGCTTCTCGTCCTGATATGTGTTACGCCGATCGCGAGAGCCGTTGATTGCCGTGTGAATGGCGGACCCTGGACCACGTTAATCACCGGGAATATAAATCTTGAGGTTCCCGTAAATGTCCGATTGGATACGGCCCAGCCGTATATCTTGCTCGAAGGGGCGCGGCTCGAGTGTCGCTACACGATCGGTCCCCAGACTCCATCTTGGAGGTTAGACTATTGGGCAACTGGCAGCAATGCCGGGACCCCTTGGGAACCTGGCCCCAAATTCGCTCTAGAGGGCACTGGATTACGAGTAAACGGAACGTTCCAAAACAGCCCTGTTCCTATTGGCATTAGGGTGATTTCGATGCCTGACAATGCAATTGCTTATCCCATCGATGTTACGCCTTACATTTTGATGCGTAACAATCCGAGCAATCCTATCGACATTAGAGTAGGGGACAACCTCGGCTTGTTACGTATGACCCAGACCAACAATGAAGATAACCGTTCGGTGCGTCTTGCGGTCAGGTACATTGCCAACAACAACTTCACCGTCTCACCCTCAACTTGCACCATCAACAATAACAACCCGATCGAGATCGACTTCGGCAACGTCCACCAGAGGGCGATCGGCACCGATCCACTGAGCAGTCCCATTAGCAGCAGCCGCAGACTTACCTACGCCTGCCCGCAGCCCGGGATTACCTCGCCGATCACCATTACGTATAAAGGAACCCCCACAGCGTTCAATGACCGCCTGTTGAGCATGAGCAATGCGGATGTGGGCACGGCAATGGTTCGTGGCGGGTCGGCGGTTCGGGTGAACGGTTCGTTCCTGACTCAGATTACCAACAGCAGCGGGGGCGACGATGTGACATTCACGCTCGTTAGGCGAGCGGGCTCCCTACCGGCCGCCGGGGCCATCAGCGGCAGCGGTGTACTGATAATGGGGGTGCCATGATGCTCGCCTGTGCAAGCGCAAGTGTCAGGCGCCGGGCTGCGGTTTGACGAAATCGAAGGCTGCCAGTTGGAACCCTTGCTCATCCACCTGCAATGCCCAGCCTTGCTTGTCCCAGTCTCCCAGTACGATGCGCTTGGCGGCGTGTTCGCCCAGTTGCAACTTGTGGATGGCGGGGCGGTGCGTGTGGCCGTGGACCAGGGTCTTGACCCCGTAGTGCTGCATGATGCGCGGCACTTCTTCAGGGGTGACATCAACGATGTCGTTGGCTTTCATGCGGGTTTGCGCACGGCTTTCACTGCGCAGTTTACGCGCCAGCCTGTGGCGGGCGCCCAGGGGCAGGTGACGCAGGATAAACAGGGTAATGGGGTGGCGCAGGTAGCGGCGCAGCTTCATATAGCCGATATCGCGGGTACACAAGCTGTCGCCGTGCATCAGTAGCACCGGTTCGCCATTGAGTTGCACGACGCTGGGGTCCTTGAGCAAGGTGGCGCCAGCGGCCTTGCAGAACGCTTGGCCCAGCAGGAAATCGCGGTTGCCGTGCATCAGAAAAATCTGGGTGCCATGGTCGCTCAAGTCCCGCAGCGCCTGGCAGATGGAACGCTGGAACGGCGTCATGGCGTCGTCGCCGATCCAGGCTTCAAAAAAGTCGCCCAGAATGTACAACGCCTGGGCCGAGCGGGCACGCCCGCCGAGCAAATCCAGAAACGCCCGGGTAATGTCCGGGCGCTCCTCTTCCAGATGCAAATCTGAAATCAGCAATATCACTCAATGATCTCGGCTTTCTCGATCACTACGTCTTCGGCCGGTACGTCCTGGTGGCCGGATTTCATGGTGGTAGCCACGCCCTTGATCTTGTCGACCACGTCAGTGCCTTCGATCACTTTGGCGAACACGGCATAACCCCAACCCTGCACATTCTTGCCGCTGTGGTTGAGGAAACTGTTGTCGGCGACGTTGATGAAGAACTGCGCGGAGGCCGAATGCGGCTCCATGGTGCGGGCCATGGCGACGGTGTACTTGTCGTTGGAAAGACCGTTGTCGGCTTCGTTCTGGATGCTTGGGCGCTTGTCTTTCTTTTCTTTCATGCCGGGCTCGAAACCGCCGCCCTGGATCATGAAGTTACCGATGACGCGGTGGAATACGGTGTTTTCGTAGTGGCCGGCGTTTACGTATTCGATGAAGTTGGCCACGGTGATCGGGGCTTTCTCGGCGTTCAGCTCCAGCACGATGTCGCCGTGGTTGGTGGTCAGTTTGACTTGGGTCATGTTCGCTACTCGTTCAATGAATGCATGGGTTTCGGGGCGCGGGCCCCCAACCGGTTTAGCCGCCAGCGGCGCAGGCTGCGCAGTTTAGCGTGGCCGGCGTGGATTTCGAGGGGGTTTTTCAAAACAGATGCATTAAACGCGGCTGTTTTACCGGGCTTCTCTGTCAGCGGCTTGACAGCATCGGCTATGATAGCCGCTTTGTTTTGTCCGGCCCCATGAAGGCCAAGCACCTGTACGCCCAAGGATCCTATGAGCAAGCCCACTGTCGACCCGACCTCGAATGCCAAGACCGGCCCAGCCGTGCCGGTCAACTTCCTGCGCCCGATCATCCAGGCGGACCTGGACTCGGGCAAGCACACTCAGATCGTCACCCGCTTTCCGCCGGAGCCCAACGGCTACCTGCACATCGGCCATGCCAAGTCGATCTGTGTGAACTTCGGCGTGGCCCAAGAGTTTGGTGGCGTCACGCACCTGCGTTTTGACGACACCAACCCGGCCAAGGAAGACCAGGAATACATCGACGCCATCCAGAGCGACATCAAGTGGCTGGGCTTTGAGTGGTCCGGCGAAGTGCGCTACGCCTCGCAGTATTTCGAGCAACTGCACGACTGGGCGGTGGAGCTCATCAAGTCCGGCAACGCCTATGTCTGCGACCTGACCCCCGAGCAAGCCAAGGAGTACCGCGGCAACCTCACCGAGCCGGGCAAGAACAGCCCGTTCCGCGAGCGTTCGGTAGAAGAGAACCTGGACTGGTTCGCCCGGATGCGCGCCGGTGAGTTCCCGGACGGCGCCCGGGTGCTGCGGGCCAAGATCGACATGGCCTCGCCGAACATGAACCTGCGCGACCCGATCATGTACCGCATCCGCCACGCCCACCACCACCAGACCGGCGACACCTGGTGCATCTACCCCAACTACGACTTCACCCACGGTCAGTCGGACGCCATCGAAGGCATCACCCACTCGATCTGCACCCTGGAATTCGAAAGCCACCGTCCACTGTACGAGTGGTTCCTGGACAAGCTGCCGGTGCCCGCGCACCCGCGCCAGTACGAATTCAGCCGCCTGAACCTGAACTACACCATCACCAGCAAGCGCAAGCTCAAGCAGTTGGTGGACGAGCAGCACGTCCACGGTTGGGATGACCCGCGCATGTCCACGCTTTCGGGTTTCCGCCGCCGTGGCTACACGCCCAAGTCGATCCGCAATTTCTGCGAAATGATCGGCACCAACCGTTCCGATGGCATCGTCGATTTCGGCATGCTGGAATTCAGCATCCGTGACGACCTCGACCACAGCGCCCCGCGCGCCATGTGCGTGCTACGCCCGCTGAAAGTGGTCATCACCAACTACCCAGAAGGTCAGGTCGAGAACCTCGAACTGCCGTGCCACCCCAAAGAAGACATGGGCGTGCGCGTACTGCCGTTTGCCCGCGAAATCTACATCGACCGCGACGATTTCATGGAAGAACCGCCAAAAGGCTACAAGCGCCTGGAACCGGCCGGTGAAGTGCGCCTGCGCGGCAGCTACGTGATTCGCGCCGACGAAGCGATCAAGGACGCCGAGGGCAACATCGTCGAACTGCGTTGCTCCTATGATCCCGAAACCCTGGGTAAAAACCCCGAAGGGCGCAAGGTGAAAGGCGTGGTGCACTGGGTGCCGGCCGCCGCCAGCGTCGAGTGCGAAGTGCGCCTGTATGACCGTCTGTTCCGCTCCGCCAACCCGGAGAAGGCCGAAGACGGCGAAAGCTTCCTGAACAACATCAACCCTGACTCCCTGCAGGTCCTCACCGGTTGTCGTGCCGAGCCATCGCTTGGCAATGCACAGCCGGAAGACCGTTTCCAGTTCGAGCGCGAAGGCTACTTCTGCGCGGATATCAAGGACTCGAAACCCGGTCACCCGGTATTCAACCGTACCGTGACCCTGCGTGACTCCTGGGGTCAGTGATTCAAGGAAGCTAACGTGCTAACGATCTACAACACGCTCACCAAGAGCAAAGAAGCCTTCAAGCCGCTCGATGGCAACAAGGTGCGCATGTACGTGTGCGGCATGACCGTGTACGACTACTGCCACATCGGCCATGGCCGCAGCATGGTCGCCTTCGACCTGGTGACCCGCTGGTTGCGTTTCAGCGGCTATGACCTGACGTACGTGCGCAACATCACCGACATCGACGACAAGATCATCAACCGCGCCAACGAAAACGGCGAGTCGTTCGACGCGCTCACCGAGCGCATGATCGCCGCCATGCACGAGGACGAGGCCCGCCTCAACATCCTCAAGCCCGACATGGAACCGCGGGCCACGGACCACATCCCGGGCATGCACGCGATGATCCAGACCCTGATCGACAAGGGTTACGCCTACGCCCCCGGTAATGGCGACGTGTACTACCGCGTCGCCAAGTTCATGGGCTACGGCAAGCTGTCGCGCAAGAAGATCGAAGACCTGCGCATCGGCGCGCGGATCGAGGTCGACGAGTCGAAGCAGGACCCGCTGGATTTCGTCCTGTGGAAAGCCACCAAGCCCGGCGAGCCGAGCTGGGAGTCGCCGTGGGGCGCCGGGCGGCCGGGCTGGCACATCGAATGCTCGGTGATGTCCACCTGCTGCCTGGGCGAGACCTTCGACATCCATGGCGGCGGTAGCGACCTGGAGTTCCCGCACCACGAGAACGAAATCGCCCAGAGCGAAGCCGCCACCGGCAAGACCTACGCCAATGCCTGGATGCACTGCGGCATGATCCGCATCAATGGCGAGAAGATGTCCAAGTCCTTGAACAACTTCTTCACCATTCGCGACGTGCTGGCCAAGTACCACCCGGAAGTGGTGCGCTACCTGCTGGTGTCGAGCCACTACCGCAGCGCTATCAACTACTCCGAAGACAACCTCAAGGACGCCAAGGGCGCCCTGGAGCGGTTCTACCATGCGTTGAAAGGCCTGCCGAACGTGGCGCCGGCCGGTGGCGAAGGGTTTGTCGAGCGTTTCACCCAGGTGATGAACGACGACTTCGGCACCCCGGAAGCCTGCGCCGTGCTGTTTGAGATGGTGCGCGAGATCAACCGCCTGCGCGAGAGCGACCTGGACGCCGCGGCTGGCCTGGCCGCACGCCTGAAGGAACTGGCCAGCGTGCTGGGGGTGTTGCAGCTTGAAGCCGACGACTTCCTTCAGGCCGGTGCCGAAGGCCGGGTGGACGCAGCGCAGGTTGACGCGCTGATCCAGGCGCGCCTGAACGCCCGCGCCAACAAGGACTGGGCCGAATCCGACCGCATCCGCGACCAGCTCACCGCCCTGGGCGTGGTGCTGGAAGACGGCAAGGGCGGCACGACCTGGCGCCTGGCGGACTGATCGCCAGCCCCGCCGCCAACAAAAACCCGCCTTGTGCGGGTTTTTTTTGGTTTGAAGGCTCGGGTTTTGGGGTGTGGTGGCTTCTGCCATCGCGCGCGAGCCCGCGATGACCATTTTCAGGCCGACCTCCCGACAGCCTGTTTATGGGCCAAAACCGCTAACGCATCTGGCGCAACCGCTTGTACAGCGTGTTGCGGCTGACCCCCAGGCGTCGGGCGAGGTGGGAGATATTGCCGCCCGTGGCTTGCAGTTCGCGGGCCAGGGCTTGAGGGTCGTTGAGGTCGATCGGCCGCAATGGCGGGGTGTCGTGTGGCGCCATGTGCAGGTCGAGCAAGAACTCGTCTGGCAGATGCTCCACCCGGATCGGCTGGTGTTGGGCCATGGCCAGGGCCACCTGGATCACGCTGCTGGCCTGGCGCAGGTTGCCGGGCCAGGGGTGGCGCTCGAACAGTTCCAGCACTTCGGGGCTCAGGCCGGCCCACTGAAGGGGTTCGCGGTGCTGTTCCCACAGACGTGTGAACAGCACTTGTTTGTCGGTGCGCTCGCGCAGCGGCGGCAGTTGCAGGGTCAGGCCGCCGATGCGGTAGTACAGGTCTTCGCGAAAGCGGCCCTGCTGTACCTGCTCGCGCAATGGGTGGTTGGTGGCCGACAGGATGCGAATATCGACCGGGTACAACTGGCTACAGCCCACCGGTTGCACGCAGCGCTCCTGCAACACCCGCAGCAGCCGCGCCTGGGTGGCTAGCGGCATATCGCCGACTTCATCGAGAAACAAGGTGCCTTTGTCCGCTTGGCGGATCAGGCCGATGCTGCCCTTGTGGTGGGCGCCGGTGAATGCGCCTTTCTCATAGCCAAACAGTTCCGATTCCACCAGTTCGGCGGGGATCGCCGCGCAGTTCACGGCGATCAGCGGTTTTGCCCGACGTGAGCCGGCCTGGTGCAGGGCCTTGACGAAGACTTCCTTGCCCACGCCTGTCTCGCCATGGATCAGCAGGGGAATGTCTTTTTCAATTAGGCGTTCGGCCTGGCGCACGGCTTTTTCCATGCGCGGGTCGCCGCCGTGCAGGCTGTCCAGGCCCAGGTGCGCGGCGGCCGGCGCGGGTTGGCGGGGCGCGGGCTTGGGCCGCGGGCGTTTGAGCAGGCACTGGAAGCGGCTGCGGCCCGCAGCGTGCAGGGCGAAGGGCAGGCCATCGCCGTGGTTGCGTAACTCGGCCAGGGCGACGTTGAACAGGTAATCGACTTGGCCTTGAGCCAGGTTCACGCCCAACAGGTTGTCGGCGCGGCGGTTGGCTGCCAACACCCGGCCGTCCTCGTCGAACACCAGCAACCCGGCCCATTGGCTGTCAAGGTTGTTGGGGCCGGTGTTAAAGGTCAGCTGCCAGTGTTCGTCGTGGAACAGGTCGAGGATCAGGCGGTTTTCCACGCTCTGGCTCATCATCCGCACCATGCCCAGGGTGTGGGAGGGCGGCAGGTAGCTGTCGCTGGACACGTCCAATACGCCAATCACCTGGCGGGCGGCGTCGAAAATCGGCGCCGCCGAGCCGGTCATGAAGCGATTGGCCTTGAGAAAGTGTTCATCGTGCTCGATATGCACCGCTTGGCCGCAGGCCAGCGCGGTGCCAATGGCGTTGGTGCCGGTACTGCATTCGCGCCAACTGGCCCCGGCCTGGAAGCCTCGGGCCAGGGCCGGCTGGATAAAACGCTGGGTGCCCCAGGCCGTGAGTACTTGGCCCTGGCGGTCGGCCAGCATCATCAGGCAGTTGGAGTTACTCAGGATGTTTTCGTAATAAGGCAGCACCTCCTGGCGGGTGATGTGGACCAGGGGTTGGTGGCTTTCCAATAGTTGGGCGAGGGCCGGCTCTGCTGGCGGCTCAAAGCACGGTGCGCTCTGATGGCTGAGGCCGAAGGCCCGGCAGCGCGACCAGGAATCGCGCACGATGGCGTCGTGGGGCAGGGGTGAAACCGGTGCGGCCATGGGAACAGCCTCTGGATGACGTGCTTATTGTTGTTGTGGCGCCAAGCGTGCAAAAGCGTCCATGGAGTGTTGTTCAGGATTGTTCATTGTCAATCCGCGTGCTGTTCAAGTGTTCAGCGGCCACTGTTCATTTGTGTTCAGCCTCGAACAGCGGTGTTCCTTGGGTTGCGGGAAAAACTTGCAGGATCAATGGCTTGCGATTTCTGGCATGAATGTCGCTGTGTGGCTGCGGTCGCTTAACTGCAAGCATAAAAGGCCCAGCCATGTCCCTGACCCTGGAGCACGTCTGCCGCACTGTCGAAGGCCAGGTATGGATCGACGATTGTTCGCTGCGGTTTGAACCCGGTTCCTTCAACGTGCTGCTGGGCCGTACCTTGTCCGGCAAGACCAGCCTGATGCGCTTGATGGCCGGCCTGGACCGGCCCGACAGCGGCCGGGTGCTGATGAACGACATCGACGTCACCGGCCAACCGGTGCGCCGGCGCAATGTGTCGATGGTTTACCAGCAGTTCATCAACTACCCGACCCTGACGGTGTTCGAGAACATCGCCTCGCCCCTGCGCCAGGCCGGCGTAGCGGTGGCGGTGATCGAGGAAAAAGTCCTGCAAGCGGCACGCATGCTGCGTATCGAGAAGTTCTTGCAGCGCTATCCACTGGAGCTTTCCGGTGGCCAGCAGCAGCGCACGGCGATGGCTCGGGCCCTGGTCAAGGACGCTGGGTTGATCCTGTTCGACGAACCCCTGGTCAACCTCGACTACAAGTTGCGCGAAGAACTGCGCCAGGAGATGCGCGAGTTGTTCCAGGCGCGCCATACCATTGCCATCTACGCCACCACCGAGCCCAACGAGGCCCTGGCCCTGGGCGGCACGACCACGATTTTGCACGAGGGCCGGGTGGTCCAGAGCGGCCCGACCGCCGAGGTCTATCACCAGCCACGCACGGTGCTGGCTGCCGAACTGTTTTCCGAGCCGCCGATCAACCTGATACCGGGGCGTATAGCGGGCAATGAGGTGAGTTTCGCCAACTTCGTGCATTTCCCCCTTAACCTCGACTTGCGCCCGGTGGGCGAGGGTGAGTTCCGCTTTGGCGTGCGCCCCAGCCATATCTCGCTGCTGCCTGGCAACGATGACGACCTGGAGCTGGCGGTCACCGTGGAAGTGGCGGAAATCAGCGGCTCGGAAACCTTCCTGCACGTGCGCAACGAGCATTTCCTGCTGGTGCTGCACCTGCCCGGCGTGCACGAGTACGACGTCGATGCGCCGATCCGCATCTACATCCCCACCCACAAGCTCTTCGTCTTCGATGCCCAGGGGCGCTTGCTCCAGGCGCCAGGGCGGCGTATCGCGAGGGTCGCCTGATGGCTCAGATCTGCTTGCAGCACCTGGCTCACAGCTACAGCCCTACGCCCAATGGGCCTGAGGACTACGCGATACGGGAAATGAACCATACCTGGGAGCAAGGCGGCGCCTACGCGCTGCTGGGGCCTTCGGGGTGCGGCAAGTCCACCTTGCTCAACATCATTTCCGGGTTGCTCAGCCCCTCCGAGGGCCAGGTGTTGTTCGACGGGCGGATCGTCAATGAGTTGACCCCCGAGCGGCGCAACATCGCCCAGGTTTTCCAGTTTCCGGTGGTGTACGACACCATGACCGTGTTCGACAACCTGGCCTTCCCCCTGCGCAACCAGGGCATGGCCGAGGCGCAGGTGCGCACTAAGGTGCAGGAGATCGCCGAGGTGCTTGACCTCACGCCGTTGCTGGGCAGGAAGGCACGCAACCTCAGCGCCGATGAAAAGCAGAAAGTCTCCATGGGCCGTGGCCTGGTGCGCGACGACGTGTCGGCGATCCTGTTCGACGAGCCGCTGACGGTGATCGACCCGCACCTGAAATGGAAGCTGCGGCGCAAGCTCAAGCAGATCCACGAGCAGTTCAACATCACCATGGTCTACGTCACCCACGACCAGTTGGAAGCGTCCACCTTCGCCGACAAGATCGCCGTGATGTATGGCGGGCAGATCGTGCAGTTCGGTACGCCGCGGCAACTGTTCGAGCGCCCTAGCCATACCTTTGTCGGCTATTTCATCGGCAGCCCTGGGATGAATCTGATTGAGGTGCAGGCCGAGCCCGGTGGCGTGGGGTTCGCTGGCACCCATCTGGCGCTGCCCGAGGCATTACAGCGGCGTATTGGCGAAACCGCCTACAAAACCCTGAAAGTCGGCATCCGCCCGGAATTCATTCACCTGTGGGATGAGCCTTGCGAGGACGCCTTGCAGGCCGGAGTCCTGCATGTCGAAGACCTGGGCACCTACAAAGTGCTCACCCTCGACTTGGACGGCGCGGTGCTCAAAGTACGCCTGGCCGAGGACAAGCCGCTGCCCGAGGGGCGGGCGTCCATCAGTTTTCCGGCGCAGTGGCTGATGGTCTATGCCGACGACTACCTGCTGCAGGTGCAGCCATGAGCAAGGTGCAGAACAACAAGGCCTGGTGGCTGGTATTGCCGGTGTTCCTGCTGGTGGCGTTCAGTGCGGTGATCCCGATGATGACGGTGGTCAACTACTCGGTGCAGGACATTTTCGACCAGTCCAGCCGCTATTTTGTCGGCGCCGACTGGTATCGCCAGGTGCTGCTGGACCCGCGCCTGCACGACTCGCTGTTGCGTCAGTTCATCTATTCGGCCTGTGTGTTGCTGATCGAAATCCCCCTGGGCATCGGCATCGCCCTGACCATGCCGGCCAAGGGCCGTTGGTCGTCGCTGGTGCTGATCGTGTTGGCGATTCCGCTGCTGATTCCGTGGAACGTGGTGGGCACTATCTGGCAGATATTCGGCCGCGCCGACATCGGCCTGATGGGGTCGAGCCTCAATGCCCTGGGTATCGACTACAACTACGCGGCCAACACCCTCGACGCCTGGGTCACGGTGCTGGTGATGGACGTGTGGCACTGGACGTCCCTGGTGGCCCTGCTGTGTTATTCGGGGTTGCGGGCCATTCCGGACGTGTACTACCAGGCTGCGCGTATCGACCGGGCGTCGGCCTGGGCGGTGTTTCGCCACATCCAGTTGCCGAAGATGAAAAGCGTGCTGTTGATCGCGGTGATGCTGCGCTTCATGGACAGTTTCATGATCTACACCGAGCCGTTCGTGCTGACCGGTGGCGGGCCGGGCAATGCCACCACCTTCCTCAGCCAGACCCTGACCCAGATGGCCGTCGGCCAGTTCGACCTGGGCCCGGCGGCGGCGTTTTCCCTGGTGTACTTCCTGATAATCCTGCTGGTGTCGTGGCTGTTCTACACCGCCATGACCCACGCTGACAGCCAGCGTTGAGGCCCCTGCCATGCCATTGAAAAAAGCCCTGCCGTTGCTGCTCTACATCCTGTTCCTGCTGGTGCCGATCTACTGGCTACTGAACATGTCCTTCAAGAGCAACACCGAAATCCTCGGCGGCCTGACCCTGTTTCCCCAGGACTTCACCCTGGCCAACTACAAGGTCATCTTCACCGACCCCAGTTGGTACACCGGCTACCTCAACTCGCTGTACTACGTAAGCCTTAACACGGTGATCTCCCTGGGGGTGGCACTGCCGGCGGCCTACGCCTTCTCGCGCTATCGCTTTTTGGGCGACAAGCACTTGTTCTTCTGGCTGCTGACTAACCGCATGGCACCGCCGGCGGTGTTTTTGCTGCCGTTTTTCCAGCTGTACTCCTCCATTGGCCTATTCGATACCCATATTGCCGTGGCCCTGGCCCATTGCCTGTTCAACGTGCCGTTGGCGGTGTGGATCCTCGAAGGCTTCATGTCGGGGGTGCCCAAGGAAATCGACGAAACGGCCTACATCGACGGCTATAGCTTTCCCCGGTTCTTCGTGAAAATTTTCATCCCGCTGATTGGCTCCGGCATCGGCGTGACGGCGTTTTTTTGCTTCATGTTTTCTTGGGTCGAACTGCTGCTGGCGCGCACCCTGACCTCGGTCAACGCCAAGCCTATCGCGGCGGTTATGACCCGCACCGTGTCCGCCTCGGGCATCGACTGGGGC
Organism: Pseudomonas sp. MF08875; assembly: GCF_059862525.1. Taxonomy (NCBI): domain Bacteria; kingdom Pseudomonadati; phylum Pseudomonadota; class Gammaproteobacteria; order Pseudomonadales; family Pseudomonadaceae; genus Pseudomonas; species Pseudomonas sp. MF08875. The sequence goes on along the minus strand of NZ_JCBCUW010000015.1, from coordinate 102,862 downwards.
GTGCTGGCGGCGGCCGGGGTGCTAACGATTTTGCCGGGCATGCTGGTGATCTGGTTTGTCCGCAACCATGTGGCCAAGGGCTTTGCCCTGGGCCGGGTGTGAGGAAACGATGATGCAATGGATGGCCTGGACCACCCCCACCGCGCTGTTTTTCACCGCCATTGCCCTGGTGCTGGTGGCCATGACCACCTGGGAGTTGCGCTCGCCCAGCGTGCCCCGGCGTGGTTTTTTGCCGATCAGCACCACCCGTGGTGATCGCCTGTTTATCGGTCTTCTCGGCAGCGCCTACCTGCATTTGCTGGTCATTGGCGTCACCGACTGGAGCATCTGGGGCGCGTGTGCGCTGTCCCTGGTGTGGCTGTTGGCTGTGATGCGATGGGGCTAGTTCGGCGAGCATGCCCTGAAACCCAAACCGGAGGTCTCTATGTTCGACAAAAACAACAAGCTGCGACATAGCATTTCAGTGGCAGCCGCCCTGGCCCTGTGCACCTTGAGCGCGGCGGCCTGGGCCGACGCCTACGAAGAGGCGGCGAAAAAATGGATCGGCAGCGAGTTCAAGCCATCCACCCTCAGCCAGGAGCAGCAACTGCAGGAGTTGCAGTGGTTTATCAAGGCGGCCGAGCCGTTTCGCGGGATGAAGATCAACGTCGTCTCGGAAACCCTGACCACCCATGAATACGAGTCCAAGGTGCTGGCCAAGGCTTTCAGCGAAATCACCGGGATCAAGTTGACCCACGACCTGTTGCAAGAAGGCGACGTGGTGGAAAAGCTGCAAACCCAGATGCAATCGGACAAGAACATCTATGACGGCTGGGTCAATGATTCGGACTTGATCGGTACGCACTTTCGCTACGGCAAGACCCAATCCATCACCGACCTGATGGCCAATGAAGGCAAGGACTACACCTCTCCCACCCTTGATCTGAAGGACTTCATCGGTATTTCCTTCACCACCGCGCCGGACGGCAAGGTCTACCAGCTCCCCGACCAGCAGTTCGCCAACCTGTACTGGTTCCGCGCCGACTGGTTCGAGCGGGCGGACCTGAAGGCTAAGTTCAAGGAAAAGTACGGCTACGAGCTGGGCGTGCCGGTGAACTGGTCGGCCTATGAAGACATCGCCAAGTTCTTCACCGAAGACGTCAAGGAGATCGACGGTAAGCGGGTTTACGGGCACATGGACTACGGCAAGAAAGACCCTTCCCTGGGCTGGCGCTTCACCGATGCCTGGTTCTCCATGGCCGGTGGCGGTGACAAGGGCCTGCCCAACGGCTTGCCGGTGGACGAGTGGGGGATTCGCGTCGAGGACTGCCACCCGGTGGGCTCCAGCGTGACCCGCGGCGGCGACACCAATGGCCCGGCGGCGGTCTATGCGACGCAAAAATACGTGGACTGGATGAAGGCCTACGCGCCACCGGAAGCGGCGGGCATGACCTTCTCCGAATCGGGGCCGGTGCCGTCCCAGGGCAACATCGCCCAGCAGATCTTCTGGTACACGGCCTTCACTGCCGACATGACCAAGCCCGGCCTGGCGGTGATGAACGCCGACGGCACGCCGAAATGGCGCATGGCGCCGTCGCCGCGCGGGCCGTACTGGGAGGAGGGCATGAAGCTGGGGTATCAGGACGTGGGGGCCTGGACCTTCCTCAAATCCACCCCGGAAAAACAGAAGTTGGCGGCGTGGCTGTACGCGCAGTTCGTGACCTCGAAAACCGTGTCGCTGAAGAAAACTATCGTCGGCTTGACGCCGATCCGCGAGTCGGACATCAACTCCCAGGCCATGACCGACCTGGCACCGAAACTCGGCGGGCTGGTGGAGTTCTACCGCAGCCCGGCGCGGGTGCAATGGACGCCGACCGGCACCAACGTGCCGGACTATCCGCGCCTGGCGCAGCTGTGGTGGAGCCATATTTCGGAGGCGGCCAGCGGCGAGAAAACCCCGCAACAAGCCCTCGATGGCCTGGCCAAGGACCAGGACGCGATCATGACCCGGCTTGAGCGCTCCAAGGTGCAACCGACCTGCGGGCCGAAAATGAACCCGGAGCGGGACGCGCAATACTGGTTCGACCAACCCGGTGCGCCCAAGCCGAAACTGGCCAACGAAAAACCCAAGGGTGAAACCGTGGCCTATGGCGAACTGCTCAAATCCTGGGAGGCGGCGCGCAAGTAGCAAGCGAGCTTGCCCGCGCAGGAGGGCCAAGCCCTCCTCATGCGGTGTATCGGCGGGCTGAGTTTTTAGGGCTGCTGCGCACCCCAGCGCGGGCGCGCCCGCTTGCTACGGCAGCAATGGCGGCGGGGCGTCGAGGGCTTGGCGCACCGCCCGCAGCAGGTTGGGCGCCAGGGCGTTGTGCCCGGCGCGCAGCAGGCGTGCAGGCAAGGGGCCGTGCTGGCGCAACCAGCGCAGGCTGGCCATGCCGCAACGGTCGTGGATGCCCTGGATGGCCAGGGTGTCGGCGGACAGCCTGATGGGTTGGCCTTCGTCAAAGAAGTAGCCCTGCTGATGGAAATGCAGTTCCAGGGTCATGGCGTCGATGGCGTGATCGTCGACAAAAGCGTGCAGGGCTTTGGCGGCCAGAGTGCTGGCGTTCGCCTGTGCCCAGTGCAGCGCCGCTCGCCGCCGCACCTGTGGGTTGCCCTGGCGCAGGTCGGCCAGCACCGCTGCCATATCCCATCCTGCCTGCAACTGGCCCAGGCGTTGGTTCATCATCCGTTCGTGCTCGGCGACGTGCTCGGCACAGGGCACAAACAGCGACACCAGCACGCAACGCGCCACATGCTCGGCAAATTGCTGTTGGTATTGCACCGCCAGCCAACTGCCCCAGGACACCCCCAGCAGGTTGATGCGTGCCAGGCCCAGGTGCCGGCGCAGGGCGTCGATATCGGCAACCGAGTGAGCGGTGCTGTTGTTGCGGGTTTCGCCCCGGGGATGGGAGCGCCCGCAGCCGCGCTGATCGAACACAATTACCTGCCACTGTTCAAGGTCGAAAAACCTAAGGTGCTGCGGGCTGCAATAGCCCCCGGGCCCACCGTGGAGGAAAAAAACCGGCGCGGCGTGGCTGGGCCCGTGGCGTTCCCAGTACAGGCGATGGCCATCGCCCGTGGCGTAGTAGCCGGTATCTGGCGAGGGCTTCATGGGGCCGGGGCCTGCAGCAGGTAGAACTGGAACAGTTCGGTGCGCCCCGGGCGCGCTGTCACACAGGAGAGCAGGGTCAGCCCCAGTTGCCGGGCCATCAACGGAATGTCTGGCAGCACGGGGGTATGGCCAAAAACGATGATTTTTGCCCCCGGGTTGAGGCAGTTGCACAAATGCACCAGCAGGCGTGTGGCGGTGGCGCGGGTCACCACCTCGGCATTGAGAAACCGCAGGATCAACACATCGCAGGTCAGCCCGGCGACAGCGCCCCGCGTCGCGTCCATCAGGTGGAACTCCAGGCCCGGCGCCCGATGGCGAGCACTGGCGTGCCTAATCATCGAGGCCGAACAGTCGGCCCCCACGCAACGCCGCCCGGGTAGGGCGGTGGCGAGGCTGGCGATGAAGGTGCCCGTGGAGCAGGCCGGGTCGTAAAGGGTGGCGCCGGGGCGGGTCAGGGTCTTGAGGATGCGGATGCAGTGCTGGCGAAAATGCTCTTCCTCCGCGTCCAGACGGCTGGCCAGTGATGGGTTGCATTGCCAGTAATCGGCGGGGCAGGTGAATTCCTGGCCGCTGGTTTCGAGCACCGGGAATGGAAAATACAGCTCGTTGCCCGCCCGGGTCAGGGCGCGGGCGAACACCCGGTGCTTTTCGGTGGCGCTAGCGGTCAGGAAGCTGCACTCCACGCCTTCGTTGCTCCAATGCAGATGTCCCAGCCGACCGAACAGCATGTCGGGTTCGATAATGCTGGAGGACTTCCAGAGCCCCTTGTCGTTTTTTTGCAGCACCTTGCGCCCGATCCAGTCTCGGCCCCCCACCTTGACGATAAAGAACTGATTGAGCCCCGGCCCCAGGGGCTCCATGAAATGGGCCCATTGCCCCGGCAGGGCCGGTGGCTGCAACGCCTGTTCAGTCATGGGCGGCGATTCCTTGTGCCGAGGTGGGGGCCAGGCGTCGGCCACGCTCCTGCGGCACCACCACGTTGCCGCTGGAAACGATATAGAACCGTTCCAGCCCGGGAATGACCACGTTTGCCAGGGTCGTGCCCAACGCGCTGTGGTACAGGGTTGAGACGCCGAGCGTGCGGTGGTGACGGTGTAGGTCTTCGGCCAATAGGTGAATCTGCCGGGCCAGAGTGGGCTGTGGCACGGCGTTGGGCAGTTCGACCTCGCACTGGCGGGCACGTGCCAGCAGGCTCGGTGCGTCAAATTGCAGGCAGCGCTGCAAGCGCGAAAAGCGGCGCAGCGCCCCTTGGGCTGCGCGCAGTTGCTGCTGCATTGGGGCCAGCGCACTGTTGAGGTGGACCTGGGTCAATTCGCTCAACGCCCGCCAGGCGGCGTGTTGGCCGTCCAGGGACGTGCCCGAGCCGAACACCCGGGGCAGCGGGCTTGGGGCGAGGCTGAACGCCAGGTAAGTTTTGGCGAGGAATTCGCTGCTGATGTCCAGCAGCACCACTGGCGCACCGATCTCCGCTTCCACTTGGGCCCAGCGTTGGCCACAGGGTTCGGTCAGGGGCGGTCGCACCACCCGTTTTAGCGGCACAGGGTTCTGGTAATAGAAGTGGTCGAGCAAAAACAGCGAAACAGCGTCGCGTTCGATGCACTCGTTGATGGCGTGCAGCACGGCTTCATCAGGGGTGGCGCCAATGGCGGTGCCGCTGTTGCTGCCATAGCGGCGCAGGCTGCGGTAGTCCGTGGCGTCGCCCGGCACGGGGTTTTGTGCATAAAGGCTGGAACTAAGTACGAGCGGATAGGAAAAGCGGCGGTTGTCCAGAGGGCTTGTGTAAGTTCGGCAGGCGAAGCCTTGCGCATTGTTTTCGATCAGTGGATTTAGAACGCTGTCGTCATGGAAAAGTGCATTGTTGCGCAAGTAACTGGCATCTTTAAAGTGTATGGCCAGAGTGTCGTACTGTTCGCTTAGATAGTGTTCGAGGGCTTCATATAGTGCGCCGACCCGGGCGTGTTCGAGCAAACCCTTGCCGCCTCCGCGGGCCTGCGGTTGTTGCGGGCAGTGCCCGAGGGTGGCCTGCACCGAGACGATGTGGTTGCCCAGGGTGCGGATGTTGGCCTGCAGTTTCAGGGTGGCGAGCTCTAGGTGCAGGCGCTGATGGGCTTGCGCCAGGCTCAGTTCGCGTTCGGTTACGGTATTGGCGTCCATGGTGGGATCCCTGAAGGCAAGGGGGAAGCGGCGGGCACTTCCCCCCAGAGGGGTTACTCGGCTTCCAGTTCGGACTGTTCTGCTTCAGTCAGTTGCAGTTCGTCTTTTAGTTGCTCTTCGCTTTGCAGTTCTTGTTGTTCGATATCGGCGATGGTATTGGCGTTGAACTGAGACATATAACCCATGATGTAATCCTCTTGTTATTGGGTGGTGCGCTGTTGCAGCCACGAAAATAACTTAAAGGAGGAACTTGCCTTGGTCAAAAATGACAAAAAGTGTCTGGGTGCATTATTAATCCGTGCTCTAAAAAGTACTTTCAATTGCGCAGTTGAAGTGCCTCGGGGTTATGTGATGGGGCTTTTATGCAGGGGAAAAGGGCTGATTACAGGCCTGGACAGGGGGTTAGGGCGGGGGAGCACGCGCAGAAAACCGGCACCGCAGGTAAGCCTTCGTATGAAACTCGACTTTGAACGCAGGGCTTTGCGGGGCGGGCCAGGAGAAGATTCAGCACCGTGTGGTGGCAGTTACCGGGAGAATGCCGCCGCCGAGGTTTTTTACGCCTGGCACCCAGACTATTCCTGCAACATTGCCCAGACGCAAAAACGGCACCCGAAGGTGCCGTTTGTATTGGCGCGGTAGCGGTCAGCCAGCGAGACCGGCCTGCTGCACCAGTTCCAGCAGAGGTTGCGGGTACACGCCGAGGAAGAATGCCAGGGCGGCGATGGCCAGCAGCATCACGCCACCTGCCTTCTGTTCCCAATGCAACTGGGCATCGTGGCGACGCAGGCTCGGCTCGACCAGGAACAGCGTCACCATCACCCGCAGGTAGTAGAAGACGCCGATGGCGCTACCCATGACCAGGGCGCCCAGCAGCCACCATTGGTGGGCTTCGACGCCCGTGGCGATGATGTAGAACTTACCGATGAAACCTGCTGTGAGGGGAATACCGGCCAGGGACAGCATCATCACGGTCAATACGGCGGTCAGGTACGGACGGCGCCAGAACAGGCCGCGGTACTCGTACAGGGCGTCCGCGTCGCGGCCCTTGTAAGGCGAAGACATCAGGGTAATCACGCCGAACGCGCCCAGGCTCGTGATGACGTAGGTGACCAGGTAGACGCCGATGGCTTCCAGCGCCAGGCCCTTGCTGGCCACCAGGGCGATCAGCAGGTAACCGAAGTGGGCGATGGAGGAGTAACCCAGCAGACGCTTGAGGTTGCTCTGGGTCAGCGCCAGCAGGTTACCGAACAGGATCGAGGCGATGGCAATGACCGTCAGCACGTTGCTCAGCACGGCGGTGTTGGCTGCCGGGGAAATCTGGAACAGACGCACCATCACCGCGAACACCGCGACTTTCGCCGCTGTGGCCAAGAACGCCGCCACCGGGGCCGGGGCGCCTTCGTAGACGTCCGGGGTCCAGAGGTGGAACGGTACCAGCGACAGCTTGAAGGCCAGGCCGATCAGCATCATCGCCAGGCCTAGCTGGGCGATCGGTGCCGGCACGCCCGTGGCTTCCAGCGCCAAACCGATGCCACTGAAGCTCAGGCTGCCCGCTTCGGCGTAGAGCAGGGCCATGCCGAACAACAGGAACGCGGAACCGGCCGCCGACAGCACCATGTACTTGATGCCGGCTTCCAGGGAGCGCTTGTTGAAGAAGGCGTAGGCCACCAAGCCATAAACCGGTACCGAGAGCAGTTCCAGGCCGATGAACAGGCCGGCCAGGTGTTGCGCGCTGACCAGCACCAGGCCGCCAGCGGCAGACATCAGGATGAGCAGATACAGCTCTTCGCGGTTGCCCGGGTAACCGGTGCCGCCTTCGCCGAGGTAGGCGTGGGCGAGGGTGACGCAGGCCAGGGTGGCGACCAGGATCAGCGCCATGTACAGGCAGGCGAAGTTGTCCACCAACAGCAGGGGCGTCACGGCCAGGGGCGCGACCTTCAATGCCGGGAGGATCGACAGCAACGCCAGGTTGAGACCAGCCACTGAAATCAGGAAGGTCTGTGAGTGGTTGCGACGCCAGGCGATCGCCAGCATCACCACGATGATGGTGAGGCTGGTAATCAGCAGCGGCGCCAGCGCGATAAAGTGTTGACTCGTGAATTCCATAGCGCTCTTACCGGGCCGAAGCGAGTTGAGTGAAGGCGGTACCGAACCATTGCTGCACACCTTGCATGGTGGCGGCGGAGGTATCGAGGAACGGTTGCGGGTAGACACCGATGTAGATCAGCAGTACCGCAAGGCTCAGCACCATAATCAGTTCGCGTGCGTCCAGGCCATGTAGCACCGCATCCGACTTGGACGGGCCGAAATAGGCACGGTGGATCATGATGAGCGAGTAGACCGAACCGAACACCAGGCCGCTGGTGGCAATCGCGGTGATCCACGGGGCGCTGACGAAGGTGCCGATCAGGATCAGGAACTCGCCGACGAAGTTGCCGGTGCCCGGCAGGCCCAGGGAGGCGGCCGCGAAGAACAGGCTGATAGCCGGCAGGTAGGCGATGCGTGACCACAGGCCACCCATCTCGCGCATGTCACGGGTGTGCAGGCGTTCGTACAGTTGGCCGCTGAGGATGAACAGCGCTGCCGCCGAGACACCGTGGGCCAGCATCTGGATCACCGCGCCTTGCAGGGCGATCTGGCTGCCGGAGTAGATGCCGATCAGCACGAAACCCATGTGGGAAACGCTGGAGAAGGCGATCAGGCGCTTGATGTCGGTCTGGGCGAAGGCCAGGAATGCACCGTAGAAGATTCCCACCAGACCCAGGGTCATGGCGATTGGCGCGAACTCGGCCGAGGCATTGGGGAACAGCGGCAGGGCGAAACGCAGCAGACCATAGGCAGCGGTCTTGAGCAGGATGCCGGCCAGGTCCACGGAACCGGCGGTCGGTGCCTGGGCATGAGCGTCAGGCAGCCAGGAGTGGAACGGCACCACCGGCAGCTTCACCGCGAAGGCGATGAAGAAACCGAGCATCAGGATGTATTCGGTGGTTGCCGACATCTGGGTCTTCAACAGGTCGGCGTAGTTGAAGGTAATCACGCCGGTGTTGTTGAAGTTGACCAGCACCAGGCCGAGGATCGCCACCAGCATGATGAGGCCCGAGGCCTGGGTGAAGATGAAGAACTTGGTCGCTGCGTAGATCCGCGTCTTCTTGCCGTCCGAGGAGCTGTGACCCCAGAGCGCGATGAGGAAATACATCGGCACCAGCATCATTTCCCAGAAGAAGAAGAACATGAACAGGTCCAGCGCCAGGAACACGCCGACCACACCGCCCAGGATCCACATCAGGTTCAGGTGGAAGAAGCCCACGTGACGCTGGATTTCCTTCCACGAGCACAGTACCGAGAGGATACCCAGCAGGCCGGTGAGCAGGATCATCAGCAGCGACAGGCCGTCGAGGGCCAGGTGCACGCTGATGCCGAAGCGCTCGATCCAGAGGTGCTTGAACTCAAGCGCCCAGGTCGGGTCGGCGCCAGGCGCCGGGGCCAGTGAATAGTCACCCTGGGTCCACAGCCAGAGGCCGAGAGCGAGTTCCAGGGTCATGGTCAGCAATGCAATCCAGCGTGGCAGGGTGGAGCTGAAACGCTCCGCCATCCAGCACAGGAAGCCGCCGATAAAGGGGATCAGGATTAGCCAAGGCAGAATCATGACGGGCTCAATTCCTTTCGCAATGTCGCAAGGTTCATATCAGACCGCTACCAAAACGATGGCGCCGATCACCAGCACAGCACCGGCCGCCATGGACGCGGCATACCAACGCAGTTGACCGGTTTCGGTGCGGCTCAGGGCGTTGTGGCCCCCTTTGGCGGCACGCGGGATCAGGCCAATGGTCTGGTCCAGTGGGTCTTTGCGCAGCAGGTGGCTGATAGCGAGGTACGGCTTGACGAACAGCTTGTCGTAGATCCAGTCGAAGCCCCAAGCCGCGAACCACCAGGCCGAAAGTACGCGGCCCAGGCTGCTGTTGGCGATGGCGCTGACGAAGCGGCGCTTGCCCAGGAACAGCAGGGCAGCCAGCAGGATGCCGGCCAGGGCGATGGCGCCCGAGGCGATTTCCAGGCTGTGCTTGGCGTCGCCGCCAGCATGGCCGACGCTTTGTGGCAGCACACCGGCCAGCGGCGGGGTAATCATGGCGCCGATGAAGGTGGACAGCACGATCAGCACCGACAGCGGCAGCCAGTGGGCAATGCCATGGCCGGCGTGGGCTTGGGTTTTGGCTTCACCGTGGAACGCAATGAAGATCAGGCGGAAGGTGTACAGCGACGTCATGAACGCGCCCACCAGGCCAGCGTAGAGCAGGCCCTGGTTACCACTGGCGAACGCTTCCCAGAGGATTTCGTCCTTGGAGTAGAAGCCTGCGGTGACCAGTGGCAGGGCCGCCAGGGCCGCGCCGCCGACGATGAAGCTGGCGTAGGCCAGCGGCAGTTTCTTCCACAGGCCGCCCATCTTGAAGATGTTCTGCTCATGGTGACAGGCCACGATCACCGCGCCGGAGGCGAGGAACAGCAGGGCCTTGAAGAACGCGTGAGTCATCAGGTGGAAGATCGCGCCTTCCCACGCGCCGACGCCCAGGGCCAGGAACATATAGCCGATCTGGCTCATGGTCGAGTAGGCGAGGATGCGCTTGATGTCGGTCTGTACCAGTGCAGCAAAACCGGCCAGCACCAGGGTCACGCCACCGACCACGCCCACCAGGTGCAGGATGTCCGGCGCGAGGGTGAACAGACCGTGGGTACGGGCGATCAAGTAGACACCGGCGGTCACCATGGTCGCCGCGTGGATCAGCGCCGACACCGGGGTCGGGCCGGCCATCGCATCCGCCAGCCAGGTTTGCAGTGGCAGTTGCGCCGATTTACCGACCGCACCGCCCAGCAGCATCAGGGTCGCCAGGGTGATCCAGAAGTCGCCGGCCTGGAATTTCTGCGGTGCCAGCACCAGCAGTTCCTGGATATTCAGGGTGCCCAGTTGCTGGAACAGAATGAACAGGCCGATGGCCATGAACACGTCGCCGATGCGGGTGACGATAAAGGCCTTGAGCGCTGCGTTGCCGTTGTTGCGGTTGCTGTAGTAGAAACCGATCAACAGGTACGAGCACAGGCCCACGCCTTCCCAGCCGAAGTACAGGAACAACAGGTTATCGCCCAGGATCAGGAACAGCATGCTGGCGATGAACAGGTTGGTGTAGGCGAAGAAGCGCGAGTAACCGGCTTCACCGCGCATGTACCAGGATGCGAACAGGTGGATCAGGAAGCCCACGCCCACCACCACGCCGAGCATGGTCACCGACAGGCCATCCAGGTACAGAGCGAAGTTGGGGGTGAAGCCTTCGACCGCCATCCACTGCCACAGCACCTGGGTGTAGTGGCCGCCGGGTGGCGGTGCGACGTTGAACTGCCAGATCACATAAGCGGTGACGATGGCAGACAGGCCAATGGAACCGACGCCAATCAGCGCGGCGAGGTTTTCCGAAATGCGGCCGCGAGAGAACGACAGCAGCAGAAAACCGATCAGGGGAAATACGAAAGTCAGAAAGAGAAGGTTCATCCGCGCATCTCACTGGCAGCATCGATATCAAGCGTGTGGAAGCGGCGATACAGCTGCAGCAGGATTGCCAGGCCAATACTGGCCTCGGCGGCTGCCAGGCTGATGACCAGGATGAACATGATCTGTCCATCCGGCTGCGCCCAACGGGCCCCCGCTACGATGAAGGCCAATGCCGCGGCGTTCATCATGATTTCCAGGCTCATTAGCACGAACAGGATGTTGCGCCGTACCATCAGGCCGACCAGGCCAAGGCAGAACAGGATACCGGCGACGGCCAGGCCGTGTTCCAAGGGAATAGCAGGCATGTTATTGCTCCTTCGCCTCATTGCGGCCCAAGTGGAACGCCGTGACGGCTGCGGCGAGCAGCAGCATCGAGGCGAGTTCGACCACCAGCAGGTACGGACCGAACAGGCTGATGCCCACGGCCTTTGCGTCCACGGTGGTTTGACCGATGCTGGCACCGCTCGGGTTGGCGAACAGCACATACAGCAGTTCGGCCAGCAGCAGGGTGCCGAGAATTACCGGCCCGATCCAGATGCCAGGCTTGAGCCAGACGCGTTCTTGCTGAACCGAGGCCGGGCCCAGGTTCAGCATCATCACCACGAACACGAACAGCACCATGATGGCACCGGCGTAGGCGATCACTTCCAGGACCCCGGCAAATGGCGCGCCGAGGCTGAAAAAGGTCATCGCCACGGCGATCAGCGAAATAATCAGGTAGAGCAGGGCGTGCACGGGGTTGGTGTTGGTAATCACGCGAAGCGTGGAAACTACAGCGATACCCGACGCGAAATAGAAAGCGAATTCCATCTTTCTTCCTTAAGGCAGCAAGCTCTTCACGTTGATCGGTTCGGCTTCATTCTGCGCGGCGCCCTTAGGCTTACCGGCGATGGCCATACCGGCAACGCGATAGAAGTTGTAGTCAGGGTTTTTGCCGGGGCCGGAGATCAGCAGATCTTCTTTCTCGTAAACCAGGTCCTGACGCTTGAACTCGGCCATCTCGAAATCCGGTGTGAGCTGGATTGCGGTGGTCGGGCAGGCTTCCTCGCAGAGGCCGCAGAAAATGCAGCGCGAGAAGTTGATGCGGAAAAACTCCGGGTACCAGCGCCCGTCCTCGGTCTCGGCCTTTTGCAGCGAGATGCAGCCCACCGGGCACGCCACGGCGCACAGGTTGCAGGCTACGCAGCGCTCTTCGCCGTCGGGGTCGCGGGTCAGGACAATGCGGCCGCGATAGCGCGGCGGCAGGTACACCGCTTCTTCCGGGTATTGCAGGGTGTCGCGTTTGCGAAAGCCGTGGCCGAACACCATCGCCAGGCTTCGCAACTGGGTACCGGTACCCTTAACGATGTCGCCAATATATTTGAACATGGGTCAAATCCTCACTGAACCGCGCCCGCTGGCGTGTTCCACAACACAACCGCAGCAGTCACCAGCAAATTAATCAGGGTCAGCGGCAGGCAGAATCTCCAGCTGAAATCCATCACCTGGTCATAGCGCGGGCGCGGAATAGAAGCGCGCAGCAGGATGAACAGCATGATGAAGAACGCGGTCTTCAAGGCGAACCAGACGAAGGCCAGTTGCGGCAGGATGCCGAATGGACCGTGCCAGCCACCGAAGAACAGGGTCACCAACAGCGCCGAGATCAGGATGATGCCGATGTATTCACCGACGAAGAACATGCCCCATTTCATGCCGGCGTATTCGATGTGGTAGCCGTCGGCCAGTTCCTGTTCCGCTTCCGGTTGGTCGAAGGGGTGACGGTGAGTCACGGCCACGCCAGCGATGAAGAAGGTACAGAAGCCGAAGAACTGCGGAATGATGAACCACAGGTTTTGCGCCTGGTATTCCACGATGTCGCGCATGTTGAACGAGCCGACCTGCACCACAATGCCCATCAGCGCCAGGCCCATGAACACTTCGTAGGACACGGTCTGGGCCGAGGCCCGCAAGCTGCCTAGCAGGGCAAACTTGTTGTTGCTCGACCAACCGGCGAACAGCACCGCGTAGACCGAAAGCCCCGCCATGGCGAAGAAGAACAGCAGGCCGATGTTCAGATCCGCCACGCCCCAGGTCGGGGTGATCGGGATGATCGCGAAAGCGATCAGCAAGGCACTCATGGCCACCACCGGCGCCAGGGTGAAGATCACCTTGTCGGCGAACGGCGGCGTCCAGTCTTCCTTGAAGAACATCTTTATCATGTCGGCGGCGATCTGGAACATGCCGAACGGGCCTACGCGGTTCGGACCGTAGCGGTCCTGCCACCAGCCCAGCAAACGCCGCTCGATGAAGCTGAGCAGGGCGCCGGCGACAACCACGGCCAGCAGCACCACGATCGCCTTGATGACCGCAATGATCGTGTCGATCACTTCAGGGGTGAACCAACTCATTGCGCTGCCTCCTGCAGACCGTCAACGGGCTTGCCGAAAATCGCCGGTGGAATGCCTGCGATACCGGCAGGCAGGCCCACCAGGCCCGCGCCCAGTTCTTCGTTGATGCGCAGTGGCAGGCGCAGGGTCGTGCCCGCCACGTTCAAGCTCAGCAGGGCACCGTCATTCACGCCCAGGCGATCTGCCTCGGATTTGGCCAGGGCCACGTAGGCTGCCGGGATGCGTTCCTGCACCGGGGCGGCTTTGGAGGAGTTCTCCTCGCTGCCGAACAGGTGGAAGAACGGCACGGCTTGCCAGGTGCCCGGGGCCGGGTTGAAGGCGCGGGGCACATTGGCGAACCAGCCCAGTGCATCGCCACGGCTTTCGATCAGGCGGGTGCCCGGGTCGCCGGCGCGCAGGTGGCCGCCGACTTCGTCCTGGAACTTGTTCCAGGCCTGTGGCGAGTTCCAGCCCGGCGACCAGGCGAACGGCACCTGCTGACGGGGTTCAGCGGAGCCCGAGTAGCCTTCCATGGAGAAGGCGAACGCGGTGTCCTTGTCCTGCGGGGTGCGCGGTTCGTGCACGCTGATGTCAGCGCGCATGGCCGTGCGACCGCTGTAGCGCAGCGGTTCGCGGGCCAGTTTCAGGCCCTTGATGCGGAACGCCGCGGACGGTGCGGCGTCGACGATGCGCGCCAGTTGCGGTGTGCTGGCGGCACAGGCCGCGGTGACGTGGTCCAGTTGGGTCCAGTCGATCGGCTGGTTCAGCAGGGTGGCGCGCAGGGCATGCAGCCAGCGCCAGCCTTCGTGCACCAGGATGCTGGCGTCCATGTATTGCGGGTCGAAGACCTGGAAGAAGCGCTGGGCGCGGCCTTCCTGGCTGACGAGGGTGCCGTCGCCTTCGGCGAAGCTCGCCGCTGGCAGGACCAGATGGGCGCGCTCGCTGGTGGCGGTTTTCTGGTGGTCGGCGACGATCAGCACTTTGGCCGCGTCCAGGGCCGCGTTGACCTTGGCTGCGTCGGTGCGGGTGAACAGGTCGTTTTCCAGGACCACGATGGCGTCGGCTTGGCCGCCGATCACTGCGTCCAGGGCTGCATCCAGGGAGTCGCCCCCGAGCATGGCCAGGCCGAGGCTGTTGGCTTCCGGCACGATCAGGCTGATGGAGCCGTTCTTCTCGCGCAGCTTGAGGGCCTTGGCGATGTTGGCGGCTGCTTCGATCAGGGCCTTGGAGCCCAGGGAAGTACCGGCGATCACCAGTGGGCGCTTGGCGGCAAGGAGGGCGTCAGCGATGCGTTGGGCCAGAGCCTGCGCTTCGCTGTCCAGGCCTTCGACGGCCGGGGCGCTGGCGTCCAGGGCGTGAGCCACGGCGAAACCGATGCGTGCCAGGTCGTCGGGAGCGGCGTGGACGCATTCTTCGGCGATGTCGTCGAGCTTGGTTTCAGCCAGGCTGGCGATAAACAGCGGGTTGAGCGCGTGCTGGCCGATGTTTTTCACCGCGGCGTCGAGCCAGGGCTGGACGCGCATGGCGTCGGCCATTTCCTCGGCCTTGCCTTTGACCGACTGGCGCAGCGACAGGGCGATACGGGCGGCGGTTTGGGTCAGGTCTTCACCGAGCACGAAGATCGCGTCGTGGTCTTCGATGTCGCGCATGTTCGGCACGGGCAGCGGGCTGTCGTTCAGTACCTGCAGGACGAGGCGGATGCGCTCCAGTTCAGCGGCTTCGATACCGCTGTAGAAGTGCTCGGCACCGACCAGCTCACGCAAGGCGTAGTTGCTTTCCAGGCTGGCGCGGGGTGAGCCGATGCCGACAATATTGCGGCCGCGCAGCAGGTCGGCGGCCTTGTCCAGCGCTTCGTCCAGGCTCAGCTTGGCGCCACCGGCCAACAACGGCTGGCGCGGGCGGTCTTCGCGGTTGACGTAGCCATAGCCGAAACGGCCACGGTCGCACAGGAAATACTGGTTCACCGAGCCGTTGAAGCGGTTCTCGATGCGGCGCAGTTCACCGTAGCGCTCGCCCGGGGAGATGTTGCAACCGCTGGAGCAGCCATGGCAGATGCTTGGGGCGAATTGCATGTCCCACTTGCGGTTGTAGCGCTCGGAGTGAGTCTTGTCGGTGAACACACCGGTCGGGCAGACCTCGGTGAGGTTGCCGGAGAACTCGCTTTCCAGCACGCCGTCTTCAACGCGACCGAAGTACACGTTGTCGTGGGCGCCGAACACGCCCAGGTCGGTGCCGCCGGCGTAGTCCTTGTAGAAGCGCACGCAGCGGTAGCAGGCGATGCAGCGGTTCATCTCGTGGGAAATGAACGGGCCTAGTTGCTGGTTCTGGTGGGTACGCTTGGTGAAGCGGTAACGGCGCTCGTTGTGGCCGGTCATTACCGTCATGTCTTGCAGGTGGCAGTGACCGCCTTCCTCACAGACCGGGCAGTCGTGGGGGTGGTTGGTCATCAGCCATTCGACAACGCTGGCGCGAAAGGCCTTGGATTCATCATCGTCGATGGAGATCCAGGTGTTGTCGGTGGCAGGGGTCATGCAGGACATAACGATCCGACCACGGGTGTCGTTTTCGTCGGTGTACTGCTTGACCGCGCACTGGCGGCAAGCGCCAACGCTGCCCAGGGCAGGGTGCCAGCAGAAGTATGGGATATCGAGGCCTAGCGACAGACATGCCTGTAACAGGTTGTCCGCCCCGTCGACTTCGAGCGCTTTGCCGTCTACGTGGATAGTGGCCATGGTTCAAAGTTCTTCGTTGGCCCGGTGTCAGCGGGCGTGGCTAATGGAATCTTGTTGTGCGTGCGAATCAACACAGCCGCTAGCGGCGTCATCGCACGAAAGGCGAGGGGCACGGACCCTTCGCCTGTTTAAGCGTTACGCGCCGACTACGATCGGCCTTGCCAGGGGCGGGACGGCGGCGCTGGTGGGCGCGATGCCGGCTTCGAACTCTGGACGGAAGTATTTGATCGCGCTGCCCAATGGCTCCACGGCGCCCGGTGCGTGAGCACAGAAGGTCTTGCCTGGGCCGAGGAAACCGACCAGACCCAGCAGGGTCTCGATGTCGCCGGGCTGGCCTTCGCCTTTCTCGATGGCCATCAGCAGCTTGACGCTCCAGGGCAGGCCATCGCGGCAAGGGGTGCAGAAACCGCAGGATTCACGGGCGAAGAACTGCTCCATGTTGCGCAGCAGCGAAACCATGTTGACGCTGTCGTCTACCGCCATCGCCAGGCCGGTACCCATGCGGGTGCCCACTTTGGCGATGCCGCCGGCGTACATTTGCGCGTCCAGGTGTTCCGGCAGCAGGAACCCGGTACCGGCACCACCGGGCTGCCAGGCCTTGAGCTTGAAGCCGTCGCGCATGCCGCCGGCGTAGTCCTCGAACAGCTCGCGGCCGGTGATGCCGAACGGCAGTTCCCACAGGCCCGGATTCTTGACCTTGCCGGAGAAGCCCATGAGCTTGGTGCCCATGTCTTCGCTGCCTTCGCGGGCCAGGGATTTGTACCAGTCCACGCCGTCGGCAATGATCGCCGGCACGTTGCACAGGGTTTCGACGTTGTTTACGCACGTGGGCTTGCCCCACACGCCCACGGCGGCGGGGAAGGGCGGCTTGGAGCGCGGGTTGGCGCGGCGGCCTTCGAGGGAGTTGATGAGGGCGGTTTCTTCACCGCAGATGTAGCGCCCGGCACCGGTGTGCACGAACAGCTCGAAATCAAAACCCGAGCCGAGGATGTTCTTGCCCAGCAGGCCGGCGGCCTTGGCTTCCTGTACGGCACGGTTGAGGTGCTTGGCGGCGGTGGTGTATTCGCCGCGCAGGAAGATGTAGCCGCGGTAGGTTTTCAGCGCGCGGGCGCTGATGAGCATGCCTTCGATCAGCAGATGGGGCAGTTGCTCCATCAGCATGCGGTCTTTCCAGGTGTTGGGTTCCATTTCATCCGCGTTGCACAGCAGGTAGCGGATATCGATGGACTCGTCCTTGGGCATCAGGCCCCACTTCACACCCGTAGGGAAGCCGGCGCCGCCGCGGCCCTTGAGGCCGGCGTCCTTCACGGTCTGGACGATATCGTCCTGGGCCATGTCGGCAAACGCCTTGCGGGCGGCCGCATAACCGTTCTTGGCCTGGTACTCGTCCAGCCATACGGCTTCGCCGTCGTCACGCAGGCGCCAGGTCAGCGGGTGGGTTTCGGCCGAGCGCTGGATGCGGTTGGCCGGGCCGAAGGAAGGCAGGGTCATACGTAGCCCTCCAACAGTTTGGCGACGCCAGTAGGCTGGACATCACCGAAAGTGTCGTCGTCAATCATCAACGCCGGTGCCTTGTCGCAGTTGCCGAGGCAGCAGACAGGCAGCAGGGTGAAACGACCGTCGGCGGTGGTCTGGCCCAGGCCAATCCCGAGAGTGTTCTGGATTTCGCTGACCACGGACTCATGGCCGCCGATGTAGCAGACCATGCTGTCGCAGACGCGAATGATGTGGCGGCCCACCGGTTGGCGGAAGATCTGGCTATAGAAGGTGGCCACGCCTTCGACGTCACTGGCGGGGATGCCAAGGATCTCGCCGATGGCGTAGAGCGCGCCGTCAGGCACCCAGCCACGTTCCTTCTGGACGATTTTCAGCGCTTCGATTGACGCCGCGCGCGGGTCTTCGTAGTGATGCAGCTCGTGCTCGATGGCCGAGCGCTCGGTTTCGCTCAAGGCGAAACGGTCTGTCTGGATAAGCGTGCTGTTCATGCTTAGCGGTCCACGTCGGCCATAACGAAATCGATACTACCCAGGTACGCGATCAAGTCCGCGACCATGCTGCCTTTAATCACCGAAGGGATCTGCTGCAGGTGCGGGAAGCTTGGGGTGCGAATCCGGGTGCGGTAGCTCATGGTGCCGCCATCGCTCGTCAGGTAATAACTGTTGATGCCCTTGGTCGCTTCGATCATCTGGAAGGACTCGTTGGCCGGCATGACCGGGCCCCACGAAACCTGCAGGAAGTGCGTGATAAGGGTCTCGATGTGCTGCAGGGTGCGCTCTTTGGGCGGCGGCGTGGTCAGCGGGTGATCCGCCTTGTACGCGCCGGCTGGCATGTTGCGCATGCACTGCTCGATGATCTTGAGGCTCTGGCGCATTTCTTCGACGCGCACGATGCAACGGTCATAGGCGTCGCCATTGGCTGCCAGCGGCACTTCGAACTCGAAGTTCTCGTAGCCGGAGTATGGGCGTGCCTTGCGCAGGTCGAAATCGCAACCGGTGGAGCGCAGCCCCGCACCAGTGACGCCCCACTCCAGGGCCTCTTTGGTGTTGTAGGCGGCGACACCGATGGTGCGGCCTCGCAGGATGCTGTTGTCCAGCGCGGCTTTCTGGTACTCGTCCAGGCGCTTGGGCATCCATTCGATGAAGTCCTTGACCAGTTTCTCCCAGCCGCGCGGCAGGTCGTGGGCGACGCCACCGATGCGGTACCAGGCCGGGTGCAGGCGGAAACCGGTGATGGCTTCGATCACGGTGTAGGCTTTCTGCCGGTCGGTAAAGGTGAAGAACACCGGCGTCATCGCGCCCACGTCCTGGATATAGGTGCCCAGGAACAGCAGGTGGCTGGTGATGCGGAAGAACTCGGCCATCATGATGCGGATGGTGTCGACCTTCTCCGGCACCTTGATACCGGCCAGTTTTTCTACCGAGAGTACGTACGGCAGGTTGTTCATCACGCCGCCGAGGTAGTCGATACGGTCGGTGTACGGGATGAAACTGTGCCAGGACTGGCGCTCGGCCATTTTTTCGGCGCCACGGTGGTGGTAGCCGATGTCCGGGACGCAATCGACGATTTCTTCGCCGTCCAGCTGCAGGATGATGCGGAAGGCACCGTGGGCCGAAGGGTGGTTGGGGCCCAGGTTGAGGAACATGTAGTCCTCGTTAGCGCCGGAGCGTTTCATGCCCCAGTCTTCGGGCTTGAAGCGTGCGGCTTCTTCTTCAAGCTGCAGCTTGGCCAGGTTCAGGCTGTAGGGGTCGAATTCGGTGGCCCGCGCCGGGAAGTCCTTGCGCAGCGGGTGACCTTCCCAGGTCGGCGGCATCATGATGCGTGTCAGGTGCGGGTGGCCGGCGAAATCGATGCCGTACATGTCCCACACTTCCCGCTCGTACCAGTTGGCGTTCGGCCAGATGCTGGTGATGGTCGGCAGGCTGAGGTCACCCTCGGACAAGGCGACTTTAATCATCACGTCGCTGTTACGTTCGATCGACAGCAGGTGATAGAACACGGTGAAGTCGGCGCCGCTGGGCAGCCCTTGACGCTTGGTGCGCAGGCGCTCGTCCACGCCATGCAGGTCATAGAGCATGACGTACGGCTTGGGCAGGTTGCGCAGGAAGGTCAGGACTTCGACGAGTTTGGCGCGGGCAACCCACAGCACCGGCATGCCGGTGCGGGTCGCCTGGGCGGTGAACGCCTCGGGGCCAAAACGGTTATTGAGTTCGACGACCACATCCTGGTCGTCTGCCTTATAAGGCGGGATGTACAGAGCACTGCCTGTAGTCATGGTTTTTTATCGCTTTGGGTCAACGTAAAGAATGAAGCCAGGTTCTCGTTTCTATTAGAGAAGCTAGAGCTGGATCAGACTTCGTCTGGGCTGCGCAGGTTGGTCACCTGAATACGCTGTTCGCGGCGCTGTTCCTTCTGGGACGGCATCTCGGCGCGGTATACGCCTTGATCCCCGACCACCCAGGAAAGTGGGCGACGCTCCTGTCCGATCGACTCCTGCAACAGCATCAAACCTTGCAGGAACGCTTCTGGGCGAGGCGGGCAGCCAGGCACGTAGACGTCCACGGGCAGGAACTTGTCCACTCCTTGAACCACGGAGTAGATGTCGTACATGCCGCCGGAGTTGGCGCACGAACCCATGGAGATAACCCACTTCGGTTCGAGCATTTGCTCGTAGAGACGCTGAATGATCGGCGCCATCTTGATGAAGCAGGTGCCGGCAATGACCATGAAGTCAGCCTGGCGCGGTGACGCCCGGATCACTTCGGCGCCAAAGCGTGCGATATCGTGGGGTGCCGTGAAGGCGGTGGTCATTTCCACGTAGCAGCACGAGAGGCCGAAGTTATACGGCCACAGGGAGTTCTTGCGGCCCCAGTTGACGGTGCCGTTGAGCACGTCCTCGAGCTTGCCCATGAAGATGTTTTTGTGGACTTGATCTTCTAACGGATCGGAAACGGTTTCCCGTTCGCCGATCGGGTACTGCTCGTTAGGAGCATCCGGGTCGATCCTGGTGAGATTGTATTGCATCGCCAAAGCCTCATTGTTTCAGCTTCGCTTGCCGCTTACGACGAGCTTCCGGAGCCCAGTCAAGGGCGCCCACTCGGAATAGGTAGACAAGGCCTGCCAACAGAATTGCTATGAAAACGAGGGCTTCGACGAATCCGGTCCAGCCGCTTTCGCGGACGGACACAGACCAGGCAAAGAGAAAGAGGGCTTCGATATCGAAGATCACGAACAACATCGCGACCAGATAGAATTTGGCTGAGAGCCGCAAGCGGGCGCCACCTGTAGGTAGCATGCCGGACTCGAACGGTTCGTTTTTGCTGCGACCCCAGGCTTTTGACCCCAGGAGGCTGGATACGCCGAGCATGAAGGCACAGAGGCCGATAACCCCAAGAAGGAAAATGGCAAAGCCCCAGTTGTGGGCCATGAGTCCTGTCGCTTCGGGCATGCTGGTAATCCTTAACAGAGAGCAAAGGTCTCTGAGCTTGATAAAGAAATAAAGCAGTGACGATATGTCGCAGCGCAATCAATCGCGGTGATTTTATGGCTAAACACCGAGCAAGTAAAATTCCTATAGCGAAATTATTCATTGGAATAAGGACATAGCTCACCTCAGAGGTCCGCAAAGCCATGTGTGGCGGGCATTACAACGGATTTCGTTAATTATGTTTTGTAGAGGTTGTAATGAATGGATTTATCGCTAAATGATAATCAATACTATTTGTGATGGTTTTTAAACTGTTAATCGGGGAAGTAGCCGGGAAGTTGTCTTTATATGCCCGCAACAGCAAGTTGCGGGCACGCTCGTTTTAGCCTGTTTTGCGCTGGCAAATACTGCGTTGGATCAATTCTGGATGGCGATTTTTGCGTATTGCTTGCCAGGTCAGCGTTCCTGCATGGTCGCTTGGACCAATCTGTAGGCAAAAAAAACGCCCCGAACCAGTCGGGGCGTCAGAGATGCAGCAGGGCAGTTAGCTTTCTATACGTTATGCCCTGGCCGTTTGCTCAGGTGAAACCAATCAGTGGAACTGTTCTTCTTCGGTGGAGCCGGTCAGTGCGGTAACCGAAGAGGTGCCACCCTGGATCACGGTGGTCATGTCGTCGAAGTAGCCAGTGCCCACTTCCTGCTGGTGAGCCACGAAGGTGTAACCCTTGGCGGCGTCAGCGAATTCCTGCTCTTGCAGCTTCACGTAGGCGGTCATGTCGTTGCGGGCGTAGTCGTGCGCCAGGTTGAACATGCTGTGCCACATATTGTGAATGCCGGCCAGGGTGATGAACTGGTGCTTGTAGCCCATGGCGGACAGTTCGCGCTGGAATTTGGCGATGGTCGCGTCGTCCAGGTTTTTCTTCCAGTTGAAGGAAGGCGAGCAGTTGTACGACAGCAGTTGGTCTGGGTATTCCTTTTTGATCGCTTCGGCGAAGCGACGAGCCTCTTCCAGGTCTGGCTTGGCGGTTTCGCACCAGATCAGGTCAGCGTAAGGCGCGTAGGCCAGGCCGCGAGCGATCGCCTGGTCGAGACCGGCGCGTACTTTGTAGAAGCCTTCCTGGGTGCGTTCGCCAGTCACGAATGGCTGGTCGTACGGGTCGCAGTCGGAAGTCAGCAGGTCAGCCGCGTTCGCGTCGGTACGTGCCAGGATGATAGTCGGGGTGCCGGCAACGTCGGCCGCCAGGCGGGCAGCGGTCAGCTTCTGCACGGCTTCCTGGGTTGGAACCAGTACCTTGCCGCCCATGTGGCCGCATTTTTTCACGGAGGCCAGTTGGTCTTCGAAGTGAACGCCAGCGGCGCCTGCTTCGATCATGCTCTTCATCAGCTCGTAAGCGTTCAAAACGCCGCCGAAACCGGCTTCAGCGTCGGCAACGATCGGCGCGAAGTAGTCGATGTAGCCAGCGTCGCCTGGGTTCTTGCCGGCTTTCCACTGGATCTGGTCGGCGCGACGGAACGAGTTGTTGATGCGCTTGACCACGGTTGGAACCGAGTCAACCGGGTACAGCGATTGGTCCGGGTACATCGACTCGGCGGAGTTGTTGTCTGCGGCTACTTGCCAGCCCGACAGGTAGATCGCCTGGATGCCGGCCTTGACTTGTTGCACAGCCTGGCCACCAGTCAGGGCGCCCATGCAGTTGACGAAATCTTTCTCAGGGCGGAAGGAAGGCTTGGCGCCCTGGGTAACCAGGTTCCACAGCTTTTCGGCGCCCATGCGTGCCAGGGTGTGCTCAGGCTGAACCGAGCCACGCAGACGCACGACGTCAGCAGCGGAGTAAGCGCGTGTCACGCCTTTCCAGCGTGGGTTTTCAGCCCAATCTTTTTCGAGGGCTGCAATTTGCTGTTCGCGTGTCAGTGCCATGGAGATAAACCTCGTCGCGTCTTTGTTGAAAGTCGTTCTTGGGTGGAAAATTCATGCTGCTCGCTGACCAGAAGCTTAGGTAGCCAAGTCGGGTCTGGCGGGGAAGGCGACGGGATGAACGATGGGCTCGAGGAGGAAGTGAGCAGGTAAAGGCGTTCTGGCGAGCGCATTCGGGCGTCGTGGGCCTTTATACGTTTGTCAGTGTGATGCCGGGTTACCTAGTTACGCTTCCGTCCCTCGGGACAACTTCGTTCCAGTCGCAACCTCGTCAAACACACCTTGTGGGCGGTACAGACACGAATCGGCTCAGGTCGGTAAGGTGTGAGCATCGATCCGAAGGCCCTTGCCAGGGCCTCTGATTAGCGGGAGCGAGGCCATCATGCCTTTGGTTTTTTGCCTCGTCAAACATTTTGTAGTGCTTTTTTTGCGGCACTACATCTTTGGTCTAATACGACTAATCAGTCAGTTTTCGATGTTCTAGTCCAAAGTCTCGACTTTAACCCGCAGGCTCATGTCATCCCGGCCTTGGGTCCCGTAGTTGCGGGTCTGGCCTTGAATATCGGCTTGAGTCTGGCGGTTGATTCCGGCCAGGGTGATCCATTCGCCCAGGCGCCCACTGACGGTTGTGTCGGTGCTCTGCACGTTCACTACATCCGGGCGCTCCTGGCTCATACGGTCGCGGTTGGTGCTGATGGCCAGGTGCACGGTGTCGCCGGTGACACTGGCAGTGACGTAGAAGCCCTGGGTGACGTTGCGGTACTCGGTCTGGCTTTGCAGGCGGCCATAGGCATCGGTCTGGGTGCTGGTCAGCGGCACGCTTTGGCCAGTCTGGATCAAGGCCGGGACGCCTTCGCTGGCCTGGATTTGCTGCACGCCGCCGTCACGGCTGGCGGTGCTGCGGGTGATGATACGGGTCTGGCTGGTACTGGTCTGTTGGCTGTTTTCGCTGGTGTCGACGGTAATCAGCAGGCGCTTGGCCGGTGTGTCCAACTGCTCGAGCAGGGTGCGCAGGCCTTGGATTTTTTCTGGCTCGGCATTGACGATCAGTTGATTGCCGTAGGCGCTGACGGTGCCCTCCTTGCCAAGGAAGTTCTGCGCCACCGGTAGCAGGTCGGCGCTGGTGCGATTGTTCAATGGCAGGACTTCGGTGGCGGCCATCACCGAAAAGCTAGCGGCCAGGAGCGCGGCGGTGAATAGGGTGCGTAGGGACATGTCCGTTATCTCTGCGATTCAAAGGCTGATTCTGCCAGTTTGTCGGCCTGCGAGGGGGCAAGTTGAATCGTAGAACGCAAAACACCCTGGCATCGGTGGATAGCAGGGTGTTTTTGGGCGGGCGTGGGAAGGCAATCGCGTGGCGGGTCAGGCTTCGCGCACCATATCGACGTGAGGAATGCCTACTTCTAGGAATTCTTCGCTGACGATGTTGAAGCCCAGGCGCTCATAAAACGGCGCAGCGTGCACCTGTGCGCTGAGGGTCTGCTTGGTCTGCCCGCGTTTCTCGGCTTCGCCGATTACCGCTTCCATCAGGGCATCGCCCACCTTCAGCCCGCGCCAGTCCTTGAGCACCGATACACGGCCAATCTCGCCGCTGGGCAGCAAGCGGGCGGTGCCGATGGGGAAGTCGCCCTCGTAGGCCAGGAAATGCACCGCGCCACTGTCATCAGCGTCCCATTCCAGTTCTGGTGGGACGGATTGCTCGGCGATGAACACCGCTTCACGAATGCGCCGGATCTCAGCGTTGTCCTTTTGCCAGTCTGCGACACGTACGTGAATCTTATTCATCGGCAAACCCCAGGCTTCCTTGCTTGACCAGTTCACACAGCAGGCCGCGGCTATCTTCGTCGCTCAGCCATGGGCCGAGGTTGTCGGCGTGCAGGGCATCGGCGGCGCAGATCATTTTCAACAGTTCGCGCAATTTACCTGGCAGGTAACGGCTCTGACCGCTGGCGAACAGTAGCAGATCGTCGTCGACTTCCGACCAGGCCAGGCGTGCGCTTGGATTGCGTATCAGGATGGCGCCTTGTTCCAGGGCGCTGAGCACCTCTTCCTCCTCCAGATCCTCGGGGCCAGCCACCAGTTCCGGGTAGCGTGGCTCGGTCATGAACTGGCCGAACCAGGTCAGCAGCAAGCGTTCGTCGCTCATGTGCTCGGCCAGCAGGCCCTTGAGGCGGTCGAGGGCGTCGTGCTGGATCTGGTGCGGGTCGCTGACCGGTTGCGCGTCGGCGTCGGTGTAGCGATCTTCATCAGGCAGGAACTGGCTGAGGAAATCGGTGAAATGGGTCAGCACTTCGGCGGCGCTTGGCGCGCGGAAACCCACGGAGTAGGTCATGCAGTCATCCACGGCCACGCCGCAATGAGCCAGGCGCGGCGGCAAGTAGAGCATGTCGCCTGGTTCCAGGACCCATTCGTCGGTTTCTTCAAATTCGGCCAGGATGCGCAGATCGGCGTGTTGCAGCATCGGGCTTTCGGAGGTGCACATCTGGCCAATTTTCCAGTTGCGCTTGCCGTGGCCTTGCAGCAGGAACACGTCGTAGTTGTCGAAATGCGGGCCGACGCTGCCGCCCGGCGCGGCGAAGCTAATCATCACGTCGTCCACGCGCCAGCTCGGCAGGAAGCGGAAGTGTTCCAGCAGTTCGCTGACTTCCGGTACGAATTGGTCGACTGCTTGCACCAGCAGGGTCCAGTCGCGCTCCGGTAGTTTGCTGAATTCGTCTTCGGCGAAAGGGCCGCGGCGCAATTCCCAGGGGCGTTCGCCGTTCTCGATGATGAGGCGCGATTCGACCTCTTCTTCCAGGGCCAGGCCGGCCAGTTCGTCGGCGTCGATCGGGCTTTCGAAATCGGGGATGGCTTGGCGGATCAGCAGGGGCTTCTTCTGCCAGTAGTCGCGCAGGAATTCCCGTGCCGTGATGCCGCCCAGAAGTTGAAGAGGAATATCAGGATTCATGTGTAACCTATTGAAAAAAAGCACTTTTCAGACGGGAATAAAAACGCCCGGCGCTGCCGGGCGTCTCAAGGGGTCAAGCGGCGATCAGATGCGTTTGGCTTGGGCCACGGCATTGCCGATGTAGTTGGCCGGCGTCAGCAGCTTGAGTTCGGCTTTCGCAGCGGCCGGCATTTCCAGGCCATCGATGAAAGTTTGCAGCGCTTGTGGGCTGATGCCTTTGCCGCGCGTCAACTCTTTGAGTTTTTCATACGGGTTTTCGATGTTGTAGCGACGCATGACCGTTTGGATCGGCTCGGCCAGGACTTCCCAGCAGGCGTCCAGGTCAGCGGCGATTTTCTGCTCGTTGAGTTCCAGCTTGCTGATGCCTTTGAGGCTCGCTTCGTACGCGATCACGCTGTGGGCAAAGCCGACGCCCAGGTTACGCAGTACGGTGGAGTCAGTCAGGTCGCGCTGCCAGCGGGAAATCGGCAGCTTGCTCGCCAGGTGCTGGAACAGCGCGTTGGCGATGCCCAGGTTGCCTTCGGAGTTCTCGAAGTCGATCGGGTTGACCTTGTGGGGCATGGTCGAGGAGCCAATTTCGCCGGCGATGGTGCGCTGCTTGAAGTAGCCCAGGGAGATGTAGCCCCAGATATCGCGATCGAAGTCGATCAGGATGGTGTTGAAGCGGGCGATGGCATCGAACAGTTCGGCGATGTAGTCGTGAGGTTCGATCTGGGTGGTGTAGGGGTTGAAGCCCAGGCCCAGTTCGTCTTCGATGAAGGCGCGAGCGTTGGCTTCCCAGTCGATCTCGGGGTAGGCCGACAGGTGGGCGTTGTAGTTGCCCACGGCGCCGTTGATCTTGCCCAGCAGCGGCACGGCGGCAACCTGGGCGATCTGGCGCTCCAGGCGATACACGACGTTGGCCAGCTCTTTGCCCAGGGTGGTCGGCGAAGCCGGTTGGCCGTGGGTGCGCGACAGCATCGGCACGTCGGCGAAGCGGATCGCCAGTTCGCGGATGGCATTGGCGGTCTGGCGCATCAGGGGCAGCATCACGTCATCACGGCCTTCGCGCAGCATCAGGGCGTGGGACAGGTTGTTGATGTCCTCACTGGTGCAGGCAAAGTGGATGAACTCGCTGACCTGGGCCAGTTCCGGCAGCTTGGCCGCTTGCTCTTTGAGCAGGTATTCGATGGCTTTAACGTCGTGGTTGGTGGTGCGCTCGATCTCTTTCACACGCTCGGCGTGTTCCAGGGAGAAATTTTCCGCCAGGGTGTTCAACACGGCGTTGGCTTGCGCGGAGAACGCCGGCACTTCGCTGATGGCGGGATGGGCGGCCAGGCGCTGGAGCCAACGCACTTCAACCAGGACGCGGGCGCGGATCAGGCCGTACTCGCTGAAAATAGGGCGCAGGGCCTGAGTTTTGCCGGCGTAGCGGCCGTCAACAGGGGAAACCGCAGTGAGCGAAGAGAGCTGCATGGGGTGTTCTCGGACAGTCGGGCAACGAAATGGGGCGCGTATCATACATGAAAAAAATCGTCGGTCCGTTGCCAACTGACCGACGTATTACGCGTCAAGGGCTACAAATACAGGTTCAGCTACTGCGCATCAGCGGGTAGAGCTCTTTGAGCAGCTTGCGTCGGCTGATGACCAGTTGCCAGCGATGCCCACCCAGTTGCCGCCACAGGCGCGCCGAGCGAATGCCGGCCAGGAGCAGGGCGCGGATCTTCGAGGCATTGCTGGGCTGCTGCAGGTTGCGCATGTCGCCGTGCACCTGGATGCGCTGGCGCAGGGTGCTCAGGGTGTCCTGGTACAGCGCGCCGCACGCAGCGATGACATTTTCATGGGCGGGGCCGAAATGCTCTACCTGCGCCTGGATCTGCGGCAGGCGTTTGCCGATGGTTTCCAGCAGGTCGTCGCGCTTGGCCAGTTGCCGCTCCAGACCCAGCATGGACAGGGCGTAGCGCAGTGGCTCGCGCTGCAAGGTGTTAGGGTCGCGCTCAAGGGCGCCGATGAGGGCGCGGTAACCTTCGCGCAGGTTCAGGTCATCGCCGCCGTAGACTTCCAGGGTGTCCTTGGGGTCGCGGATCAGCAGGCTGCCGAGCATGCAGCTCAGGCCCGCCTCGGTGACCTGCCCGGTCTTGGCAATCTTGTCCACCAGTACCGCGGCAAGGAACACCCCGCCCAGGGCTGTCAGTTGCTCCTGAGTCGGGCTCATGCCGGGTTGCTCCAGGGTTCGGCGACTTCGATCACGCCGCCACCCAGGCAGATTTCACCGTCATAGAACACCACGGATTGCCCCGGTGTGACCGCCCGTTGCGGTTCATCAAAGGTAGCGCGATAGCCATCGGCGGTTTTTTCCAGGGTGCAGGGCTGATCGCTCTGGCGATAGCGCACTTTGGCGGTGAGCCGGCGCGGTGCGCTCAGATCGATCGGGTTGACCCAATAGATGTCGGAGGCGAGCAGGGCGCCTGAAAACAGCCAGGGGTGATTGTTGCCCTGGCCGACGATCAGTTCGTTGTGCTCCAGGTCCTTGACCAGTACGTACCAGGGCTCATCGCCTGCATCTTTTAGGCCGCCGATGCCCAGGCCCTGGCGCTGGCCGATGGTGTGGTACATCAGGCCATGGTGGCGGCCGATGACCTCGCCTTCGGTGGTTTTGATCTCGCCCGGTTGTGCGGGCAGGTACTGCTTGAGGAAGTCGCTGAAGCGGCGTTCGCCGATAAAGCAGATCCCGGTGGAGTCCTTTTTCTTGGCGGTGGCCAACTCGTGCTTTTCAGCGATAGCGCGCACCGCGGGTTTTTCCAGCTCGCCGACCGGGAACAGGGTCTTGGCGATCTGCTCGCCACCCACGGCGTGGAGGAAGTAGCTCTGGTCTTTGTTCGGGTCCAGGCCCTTGAGCAGCTCGGTACGGCCATCGATATCGCGGCGGCGCACGTAGTGGCCTGTAGCAATCAGGTCGGCACCCAGCATCAAGGCGTAGTCGAGGAACGCCTTGAACTTGATTTCGCGGTTGCACAGGATGTCCGGGTTCGGCGTGCGCCCGGCCTTGTATTCGGCCAGGAAGTGCTCGAACACGTTGTCCCAGTATTCGGCGGCGAAGTTGGCGGTGTGCAGCTTGATGCCGATCTTGTCGCAAACGGCCTGGGCGTCGGCCAGGTCGTCCATGGCGGTGCAGTAGTCCGTTCCATCGTCTTCTTCCCAGTTCTTCATGAACAGGCCTTCCACCTCATAGCCCTGCTCGATCAGCAGGAGGGCGGAAACGGAAGAATCCACGCCGCCGGACATGCCGACGATGACGCGCTTCTTTTGTGTGTCAGAAGGGGCTGGCTCACGCATAGGAATTCAACGGGTGTCTTGAAAAAGGACGCGATTCTAGCAGGCCGCAGCCCGCAAGGCTAAAGAGAAGGGCGGATCAGCGCCAGGCTGTGGCGCGAGCCGGCCAGATAATCGTCGATGCAGCGGATAATCAGCTCGCTGCGCCAGTGCTCGCGTCGGGCTATCAATTCGTCGCGGGCCAGCCAGCGGGCACCGATGATGCCGTCGTCGAGTTGATAATCGGGGTGGTGTTTGAGGGGCTTGGCGGCGAAGCACACACGTTGGTAGGTCACGCCGTTGCTGGGGGCGGTGTAGAGGTAGAGGCCAACCACCGCGGTGGGTTCGACGTCCCAGCCGGTTTCTTCCAGGGTTTCGCGAACGGCGGCCTCAATCAGGGTTTCGTTCGGGTCCAGATGGCCGGCGGGTTGGTTGAGCACGGCGCGGCCGCCCTTGGATTCTTCGACCATCAGGAAGCGGCCGTTGTCTTCGACGATGGTGGCGACGGTGATGTGGGGCTGCCAATCCATAGAACTTCCTCGATTTCAGGTTTATGCAGGGGATGTTAGGTGGACTTTTTGTGGGGTGAACCTGCAGGCGATAGCAATGTGCCGGCTGATACCGCTGCGGGATGATAAACCGTTATCGCGCGCAAACTCGTTCATGTAGGGCAATCAAGGTCCGCAAAGCACAAACCCCGGCACGGGGCCGGGGTTTGTGGTGGCGGCGCGGGGGGCAATCAGGCAGCCAGGCTGTCCGATACCAGGGCCGCGATGGCGTCGTTGAAGGTCTTGCTTGGACGCATTGCCTTGCGCAACAGCGCCGGGGTGGCGTGGTAGTAGCCGCCGATATCCACTGGCTTGCCCTGGACCGCGTTGAGCTCGGCAACGATGGTTGCCTTGTTCTCGGCCAGGGTCTGGGCCAGGGTGGCGAATTGCGCTTGCAGGGCGCTGTCTTCGGTCTGGGCGGCCAGGGCCTGGGCCCAGTACAGCGCCAGGTAGAAGTGGCTGCCGCGGTTGTCGATGTTGCCGACTTTGCGCGAAGGCGACTTGTTGTTGTCCAGGAACTTACCGGTGGCTTGGTCCAGGGTTTTGGCCAGCACCTGCGCCTTGGGATTGTCGTAGGTGGTGCCCAGGTGCTCCAAGGAAGCGGCCAGGGCGAGGAACTCACCCAGGGAGTCCCAGCGTAGGAAGTTCTCTTCCAGCAGTTGCTGCACATGTTTGGGCGCGGAGCCGCCAGCGCCGGTCTCGAACAGGCCGCCACCGTTCATCAGCGGCACGATCGACAGCATCTTGGCGCTGGTGCCCAGTTCCATGATCGGGAACAGGTCGGTCAGGTAGTCGCGCAGTACGTTGCCGGTGACCGAGATGGTGTCCTGCCCCGCGCGGATACGCTTGAGGGTGAACGCCATCGCCTCGACCGGCGACATGATGCGGATGTCCAGGCCCGAGGTGTCGTGATCCTTCAGGTAGGCCTGAACTTTCTCGACCACGACGCCATCATGGGCGCGCATCGGGTCCAGCCAGAAAATCGCCGGGGTTGCACTGGCGCGGGCACGGTTGACCGCTAGTTTGACCCAGTCCTGGATCGGTGCGTCCTTGGTCTGGCACATGCGAAAGATGTCACCGGCCTCGACCGCTTGCTCCAGCAGCAGGTTGCCTTTGCTGTCGGTGACGCGAACCATGCCGTCAGCCTTGATCTGGAAAGTCTTGTCGTGGGAGCCGTACTCTTCGGCCTTTTTCGCCATCAGGCCCACGTTCGGCACGCTGCCCATGGTGGTCGGGTCGAAGGCGCCGTGTTGCTTGCAGTCTTCGATTACCGCTTGGTAGATGGTGGCGTAGCAGCGATCCGGGATCACGGCCTTGGTGTCGTGCAACTGGCCGTCGGTGCCCCACATCTTGCCGGAGTCACGGATCATGGCGGGCATCGAGGCGTCGACGATCACGTCGCTCGGTACGTGCAGGTTGGTGATGCCTTTGTCGGAGTTGACCATCGCCAGTGCCGGGCGGACTGCGTACACAGCCTGGATGTCGGCTTCGATCTGGGCTTGTTGCTCCACCGGCAGGGCCTTGATGCGCGCGTAAAGGTCACCGATGCCGTTGTTCAGGTTGAAGCCGATTTCGCGCAGCACATCAGCGTGCTTGCTCAGGGCGTCCTGATAGAACTCGGCAACGATCTGGCCGAACATGATCGGGTCGGAGACTTTCATCATGGTGGCTTTCAAGTGCACCGACAGCAGTACGCCTTGTTTTTTGGCGTCTTCAATTTGCGCGGCGATGAAGGCGCGCAGGGCCTTTTTGCTCATGATGGCGCAATCGATGATCTCGCCGGCTTGCACGGCGGTCTTTTCCTTCAGGACGCTGACGCTGCCGTCCTGGGCGATCAGTTCGATTTTGACGCTGTCCTTGGTTTCGATCAGTGCGGCTTTTTCGCTGCCGTAGAAGTCGCCGTTGCTCATGTGGGCCACGTGGGACTTGGAGTCCGCAGCCCAGGCGCCCATTTTGTGCGGATGCTTGCGGGCGTAGTTCTTGACTGACAGCGGGGCGCGGCGGTCGGAGTTGCCTTCGCGCAGCACCGGGTTCACGGCACTGCCCTTGATCTTGTCGTAGCGGGCGCGGGTTTCTTTGTCGGCGTCGTTGGCCGGCGCTTCCGGGTAGTCCGGCAGCTCGAAGCCCTTGGCCTGGAGCTCCTTGATCGCAGCCTTGAGCTGGGGGACCGAAGCACTGATGTTGGGCAGCTTGATGATGTTGGCTTCTGGCGTGATGGCCAGGTCGCCCAGTTCTGCCAGGTCGTCCGACACCGCTTTGTCCGTGCTCAGTTGCTCGGTGAAGCTGGCGAGGATGCGTGCTGCAAGAGAGATGTCACGGGTTTCCACGGCGATATCGGCCGAAGCGGTGAAGGCTTCGATGATCGGGAGCAGGGAGTAAGTGGCGAGGGCGGGAGCTTCGTCGGTGAAGGTGTAGATGATCTTCGAGCGGGTGGGCATATTCGGATTAACTCTCTTCTGGCTAAGCGTGCTCGGAAACTCGAGATGCGCGTGATAGGCGCTTTCGTTCAAAGTCATCCATGAGCCGAAAGTCGAGGTTTCTTCGCGATGATGTTGGGTGCATCAATCAAACGTCGGACGGCCGGTTTGCGGTAGCAGCGCGGCCTCTTCAGGGCTGAAAGTCTCATTCCTGACAGGGTTGTGTTCTGTGACCCAGTGGTCACCGGCGCATTATACATAGGTCTTTAGTACTACGCTGGCGGCGAATGCGGGCGGGGGGTTGTCCTTTGGTCTAAAGGCTCGTGCCCGGTGGGGGCCTTACACTGCGCGCCCTGGTGCTGCACTTTGTCGGTTCCCTCGTTGCTTTGCAGCTTGTAGGGCGCCAAAAGTACAGGTTCGGTCCCAGATGAGTGGAACATAAGGTTCCCGTCCAGATTCAACTGGGTTACGCTCCTGCGCAGCCAGATGTTCAATCCACACAACGGAGTCCAGCATGGGATACAAGAAGATTCAGGTTCCAGCAGTCGGCGACAAAATCACCGTCAATGCAGACCATTCTCTCAATGTTCCTAACAACCCGATCATCCCTTTTATCGAAGGTGATGGCATTGGCGTCGATATCAGCCCGGTCATGATTAAGGTTGTCGATGCGGCTGTTAAGAAAGCTTACGGTGGCGAGCGCAAAATCTCCTGGATGGAAGTGTACGCCGGTGAGAAGGCCACTCAGGTCTACGATCAGGACACCTGGCTGCCTCAGGAAACCCTGGACGCCGTCAAAGACTACGTTGTCTCCATCAAGGGCCCGTTGACCACGCCAGTCGGCGGCGGTATCCGTTCCCTGAACGTGGCCCTGCGCCAGCAACTGGACCTGTACGTTTGCCTGCGCCCTGTGCGTTGGTTTGAAGGCGTGCCTAGCCCGGTCAAGAAGCCTGGCGACGTCGACATGACGATCTTCCGCGAAAACTCCGAAGACATTTATGCCGGTATCGAGTGGAAGGCGGGTTCGCCGGAAGCGACCAAGGTCATCAAGTTCCTGAAAGACGAAATGGGCGTGACCAAGATCCGTTTCGACGAAAACTGCGGCATCGGTATCAAGCCGGTTTCCCTGCAGGGCACCAAGCGTCTGGCTCGCAAGGCACTGCAGTATGTAGTCGATAACGACCGTGACTCGCTGACCATCGTGCACAAAGGCAACATCATGAAGTTCACCGAAGGTGCCTTCAAGGAATGGGCCTACGAAGTGGCGGCCGAAGAATTCGGCGCGACCCTGCTTGATGGTGGTCCTTGGATGCAGTTCAAGAACCCAAAAACCGGCAAGAACGTCATCGTCAAGGATGCCATTGCCGACGCCATGCTTCAGCAGATCCTGCTGCGCCCGGCCGAGTACGATGTGATCGCCACCCTGAACCTCAACGGTGACTACCTGTCCGACGCCCTGGCGGCGGAAGTGGGCGGTATCGGTATCGCTCCGGGCGCCAACCTGTCTGACACCATCGCCATGTTCGAAGCCACCCACGGTACGGCCCCGAAGTACGCAGGCAAAGACCAGGTGAACCCGGGTTCGCTGATCCTGTCGGCGGAAATGATGCTGCGTCACATGGGCTGGACCGAAGCGGCCGACCTCATCATCAAGGGCACCAATGGCGCCATCTCGGCCAAGACTGTGACCTATGACTTCGAACGCCTGATGGACGGTGCCAAACTGCTGTCGTCTTCTGCGTTCGGCGATGCCCTGATCTCTCATATGTGAGCTGATCTGCGCTAAGCAAAAACCGGCCATTTCATTTGATTGATATGGCCGGTTTTTTATATCTGAATGTTTGGTTGTTCTTAGGTTGCAGCGGCTTCTTTTCTTGGTGTCGGGCTGCTTGTGCCGGCGTTGGGGGTATCGATATTGGCGCTGATTTTGATGGCATGCAGTCCCTTGGGGCCCTGGATGATTTCGAACTTCACTGGCTGACCCGCTTTCAGGGTCTTGTATCCATCCATCTCGATAGCTGAATAATGGGCAAACAGGTCTTCTGTCTTGCCTTCTTCGTTGATAAATCCATACCCCTTGGCATTGTTAAACCATTTGACCTTGCCGCTTGCCATACTCATATCCCTCTGCAACAGACTCCATCACTGGAGTATCATCCAGTTAATCTGCACTCAAAACGGAAAATCCGGTTGACGGTGCGGACCTTTATTACCCAATGTGGGCTCCTATTGGTTGTAACACCGTTTTGCTGATAGTCAAGGTGACTGGGCGGATGGAGTTGAAATCCTCCCGGGGAGCCCCCACCACTGTATTTGCACAACTGACGAACCTTTCTTTCCATGCATGCAATCAGCCAGATTCGACTAACATTCAATCAGGATCGCCCGGACCTACACGACGACGATTCCGCAGGCATTGCTGTACAGGAGGCTAAGCCTGCCCTACAGGCGCCACCGATGTACAAGGTGGTTTTGTTCAATGATGACTACACACCGATGGATTTCGTCGTCGAAGTGCTCGAGGTGTTTTTTAACCTGAATCGCGAGCTGGCGACCAAGGTCATGCTGGCCGTTCATACAGAAGGACGGGCAGTATGTGGAGTGTTTACCCGCGACATCGCCGAGACCAAGGCCATGCAGGTCAACCAGTACGCCAGGGAAAGCCAGCATCCGCTACTCTGTGAAATCGAGAAGGACGGTTAACTCCGACCACTTGGGTATGAGGTGAAGCTATGTTAAACCGCGAGCTCGAAGTCACTCTCAATCTCGCCTTCAAGGAGGCTCGCTCAAAGCGTCATGAGTTCATGACGGTCGAGCACCTTTTGTTGGCCCTTTTGGATAACGAGGCCGCCGCCACTGTGTTACGTGCGTGCGGCGCCAACCTCGACAAACTCAAGCACGATCTGCAGGAGTTCATCGACTCCACCACGCCGTTGATCCCTGTCCATGACGAGGATCGCGAAACCCAGCCAACCCTGGGGTTTCAGCGGGTTCTGCAGCGTGCTGTCTTCCATGTACAGAGCTCGGGCAAGCGGGAAGTGACTGGCGCCAACGTGCTAGTCGCCATCTTTAGTGAGCAAGAGAGTCAGGCCGTGTTTCTGCTCAAGCAGCAGAGCGTTGCGCGCATTGATGTCGTCAACTACATCGCCCATGGCATTTCAAAAGTGCCGGGGCATGGCGATCACTCTGAAGGTGAGCAAGATATGCAGGACGATGAGGGCGGTGAGTCTTCCTCTTCAGGCAATCCTCTGGATGCGTACGCCAGCAACCTCAATGAACTCGCGCGTCAGGGTCGTATCGACCCGCTGGTAGGGCGTGAGCTGGAAGTGGAGCGCGTCGCCCAGATACTGGCGCGTCGACGCAAGAACAATCCTCTGTTGGTCGGCGAGGCGGGTGTGGGTAAAACCGCGATCGCTGAAGGCTTGGCCAAGCGCATTGTCGATAATCAGGTGCCAGACCTGCTGGCTAACAGCGTTGTCTACTCCCTGGACCTGGGGGCGCTGCTCGCCGGGACCAAATACCGCGGCGATTTCGAGAAGCGTTTCAAAGCGTTGTTGGGTGAGCTGAAAAAACGTCCGCAGGCCATCCTTTTTATTGATGAGATCCACACCATCATTGGTGCTGGTGCGGCCTCTGGTGGCGTGATGGATGCCTCGAATCTGCTCAAGCCGTTGTTGTCTTCGGGCGACATTCGTTGCATCGGTTCCACTACGTTTCAGGAGTTTCGCGGTATTTTCGAGAAGGATCGCGCCTTGGCGCGGCGCTTCCAGAAGGTTGACGTGTCAGAGCCTTCGGTAGAAGACACCATTGGAATTTTGCGCGGCCTTAAAGGGCGTTTTGAGCAGCATCACAATATCGAGTACAGCGATGAGGCATTGCGCGCGGCTGCCGAGCTGGCATCGCGCTACATCAATGATCGGCATATGCCCGACAAAGCCATCGACGTTATCGACGAGGCGGGCGCCTATCAGCGCCTGCAACCGGTCGAGAAGCGCGTGAAGCGTATTGAGGTGCCGCAGGTTGAAGATATTGTGGCCAAAATCGCTCGTATTCCGCCTAAGCATGTCACCAGTTCTGATAAGGAACTGCTGCGCAATCTTGAACGGGATCTGAAACTCACCGTGTTCGGCCAGGATGCCGCTATCGATTCATTGTCGACCGCGATCAAGTTGTCTCGCGCAGGGCTCAAATCGCCCGACAAGCCCGTAGGCTCCTTCCTGTTCGCGGGGCCGACCGGTGTTGGCAAGACCGAAGCTGCCAGGCAGTTGGCCAAGGCCATGGGTATCGAGTTGGTGCGCTTCGACATGTCCGAGTACATGGAGCGGCATACCGTGTCCCGCTTGATCGGCGCACCTCCCGGGTATGTCGGTTTCGACCAGGGCGGTTTGTTGACCGAGGCTATCACCAAGCAACCGCATTGCGTGTTGTTGCTCGATGAGATCGAGAAGGCGCACCCGGAAGTCTTCAACCTGTTGTTGCAGGTCATGGACCACGGGACGCTGACGGACAACAACGGGCGCAAGGCAGATTTCCGTAATGTGATCCTTATCATGACAACCAATGCGGGTGCGGAAACGGCAGCGCGCGCGTCTATTGGCTTCACTTTCCAGGATCACTCTTCTGACGCCATGGAAGCGATCAAGAAGAGTTTCACGCCGGAGTTCCGCAACCGCCTGGATACCATTATCCAGTTCGGTCGCCTCAGCCACGAAGTCATCAAAAGTGTGGTGGACAAATTCCTTACCGAGCTTCAGGCGCAGTTGGAGGACAAGCGTGTGCTGTTGGAGGTGACGGATGCGGCGCGGGGGTGGCTGGCCGAGGGTGGCTACGATGTGCAAATGGGTGCCCGCCCGATGGCTCGTTTGATCCAGGACAAGATCAAGCGCCCCCTGGCCGAAGAGATTCTCTTTGGCGAGTTGGCCGAGCATGGCGGCGTGGTACATATCGATCTGAAGGATGGCGAGCTGACCTTCGAGTTCGAAACCACGGCTGAAATGGCTTGATAGTGAGCTGGCAGTAAAACAAAAAGGCGCTTGAATGCGCCTTTTTGTTGCCTGTTAATTTGCGCAAACAAAAACGCCCGGTATGAACCGGGCGTCTTGTATTGACTTGCTTAGCGAGCGCGGTAAGTGATGCGACCTTTGCTCAAGTCATAGGGCGTCAGCTCGACGCGCACTTTGTCACCGGTAAGAATACGAATGTAATTCTTGCGCATCTTGCCGGAGATATGCGCGGTTACGACGTGCCCATTTTCCAACTCCACGCGAAACATGGTGTTGGGCAGGGTGTCGACGACAGTGCCTTCCATTTCGAAGCTGTCTTCTTTCGACATGCAGTAAAGCCCTCGGTATCCAATGAATGGCCCGGTGCAACTGCGCCAGGCAAAAGCGGCGTGCATTGTGCCCGAAAAATGGGGTTTAAGCCAAGGGCTTCTAACTCATGGTCACCCAACGTTGATTAATGAGCAGCTCGATGGGGCGATATTGGGTCTTGTAGTTCATCTTTTTGCAGTTCTTGATCCAGTAGCCGAGGTACACCGCATCCAGCTCCAGGCGCCGGGCCTCGGCGATTTGCCAGAGGATGGCATAGCGCCCGAGGCTGCGCCGCTCTTCCTTGGGCTCATAAAAGGTGTACACCGCCGAGAGCCCGTTGGGCAGTAGGTCGCTGACCGCTACCGCGAGCAGGCGACCGTCAAGACGGAACTCATAGAACCTGGAGAAGGGCAGTTCGCGGACCAGAAAGGTTGAAAACTGTTCGCGGCTGGGTGGGTACATGTCGCCGTCGGCGTGACGTTGCTCGATGTAGCGTTGGTAAAGGTCGAAGTATTCTTCGCTGAACGTGGGCTTGGCCGGTTGCACATGCAAATCCGCATTGCGCTTGAAGATGCGTTTCTGCTGGCGGTTGGGCAAAAATTGCGCTGCGGGGATGCGTGCGGGGACGCAGGCGTTGCAGTTCTGGCAGTGGGGCCGGTAGAGGTGGTCGCCGCTGCGGCGAAAGCCCATCTCCGACAGGTCGGCATACACATGCACATCCATGGGCTGGCTAGGGTCGAGAAAAAGCGTAGTCGCCTGCTCTTCGGGCAGGTAGCTGCAAGAGTGAGGCTGAGTGGCATAGAACTTCAGGCGCGCCAACTCGGTCATGGTCAACCCTCGGAATAAGCTTTGGGTAAGTGTAAGCCAGCTTGGTAAAAGGCGCCTAGGGAACCCAGGTGGCGCTGTTGGGCTGGTCGAGATGGCGGGCCAGGTAGCCTGCGAACTCGCGGCGGGCGAGGGCGCGGGCGCCGAGGCTGTGCAGGTGTTCGGTGGGCATCTGACAGTCGATGAGGACAAAGCCTGACCGCTCAAGGTGCTTGACCAGGGTGGCGAAGCCGAACTTGGAGGCGTTGTCGGCGCGGCTGAACATAGACTCGCCAAAAAACAGTTGCCCCATCGCCAGCCCATAGAGCCCGCCGACGAGCACGCCCTGGTCCCAGACCTCGACCGAATGGGCATACCCGCGCTTGTGCAGCTCCACGTAGGCGTTCTGCATCGCCTCGGTGATCCAGGTGCCGTCGGCATATTTCCGGGGCGCTGCGCAGGCCTGGATGACGGCAGCGAAGTCCTGGTCGAACGTTACCTGGTAGCGTTGCTGGCGCAGCAGCTTGGCCAAGCTGCGGGAAATATGTAGTTCGCTCGGAAATAGGACGGTGCGCGGGTCTGGCGACCACCAGAGGATGGGCTGGCCTTCGGAAAACCATGGGAAGCAGCCATGGCGGTAAGCCTGGATCAGGCGATCGGCGCTCAGGTCGCCGCCGGCGGCCAGCAGCCCGTTGGGCTCGCGCATGGCTTTTTCCAGCGGCGGGAAGGCGAGGGAGTTGCGTTGTAACCAGGTCAGCATGGCATTCAGGCTTATAGCAGGGCCGATACAGACAGTAGGGGCTGTGTCGGCGAAGACGAGGGTTGTTGGGTATCTGCAACTCTACACGGCCATCAGGGTCGAACTCGGGGTGGCTTCGAGGCGGTAGTACGGTACTGGCACTTCAGGGCCCGGGATCCGGCGCAAATGCTCTGCTCCGTTCATAAAACCTCTCATAAGCCTTTGTCACAAAAGACAATGCGTGCTCAAATTGGCCCGCATCTGCCGGCCTGCTGGCTATGCTACACCCAAGCCGTCGCGACGTGGCATCGCCCGTGCAAACCCGTACAATGGCCATTCGGCGTGCACTTTGCTTCAAGAATGAAGAGCACAGTGTTAAAAATAGTTTCAGTTATGCTTGTTAACTTGTTGCCTGCCCGGATTGGGCAGTTTTTATAGTCAATCAACAGTTGGTCGCGCTACGGCGCAGGAAAAGACGCGTTTTGAAGAAATCCACGGCAGCACCTAAAGCAGTAGTTCCTCTCTGGCGCCAGCAATTGCACTACCGGTTAAAGGAAGGTGCACTGATTGCCATTGGCGCATTGTGCCTGTTTCTGATGATGGCATTGCTGACTTACGGCAAGGACGATCCGGGCTGGAGCCATAACAGCAAGATTGATGACGTGCAGAACTTCGGCGGCCCCGCCGGTTCTTATAGCGCCGATATCCTGTTCATGATCCTGGGTTACTTCGCCTATATCTTCCCGTTGTTATTGGCCATCAAGACCTACCAGATATTTCGCCAGCGCCACGAACCCTGGCTGTGGAGCGGTTGGCTGTTTTCCTGGCGCCTGATCGGCCTGGTGTTCCTTGTGCTGTCGGGCGCAGCCCTGGCCCACATCCACTTTCACGCGCCCACCGGCTTGCCGGCTGGGGCCGGCGGTGCGTTGGGCGAGAGCCTGGGCGACCTCGCGAAGAACGCGCTGAACATCCAGGGCAGTACGCTGATGTTCATCGCGTTGTTCCTATTCGGCCTGACAGTATTTACCGACCTTTCGTGGTTCAAGGTCATGGACGTGACCGGCAAGATCACCCTGGACCTCTTCGAGTTGTTCCAGGGCGCGGCCAACCGTTGGTGGGCGGCCCGTGTCGAACGCAAACAACTGGTTGCGCAGTTGCGCGAGGTCGATACCCGGGTCAACGAAGTGGTGGCGCCTACGGTCACCGATAAGCGCGAACAAGCCAAGGTCAAAGAGCGTTTGATCGAGCGTGAACAAGCCTTGAGTAAGCATATGTCCGAGCGGGAAAAACAAGTTCCGCCGGTTATTGCACCGGCTCCGGCCAAAACGCCGGAACCGAGTAAGCGTGTTCAAAAAGAGAAACAGGCACCGTTGTTTGTCGACAGTGCAGTTGAAGGCACTTTGCCACCAATCTCTATCCTGGACCCGGCTGAAAAGAAGCAACTCAATTATTCCCCCGAGTCTTTGGCCGCCGTCGGTCATTTGCTGGAAATCAAACTCAAGGAGTTTGGTGTTGAAGTTTCTGTGGATTCGATTCACCCAGGCCCGGTGATTACCCGCTACGAAATCCAGCCCGCCGCAGGTGTCAAGGTCAGCCGCATCTCCAACCTGGCCAAGGACCTGGCCCGTTCCCTGGCCGTGACCAGTGTGCGGGTGGTGGAAGTGATTCCCGGCAAGACCACCGTCGGCATCGAGATCCCCAACGAAGACCGCCAGATCGTGCGCTTCTCCGAGGTGCTGTCGACACCGGAGTACGATGACGCGAAATCCCCGGTCACCTTGGCCCTGGGCCATGACATCGGCGGCAAACCGGTTATCACCGACCTGGCGAAGATGCCCCACCTGCTGGTGGCCGGTACGACAGGCTCCGGTAAGTCGGTGGGCGTCAACGCGATGATTCTGTCGATCCTGTTCAAGTCCGGCCCTGAAGACGCCAAGCTCATCATGATCGACCCGAAAATGCTCGAGTTGTCGATCTACGAAGGCATCCCGCACCTGCTGTGCCCGGTGGTCACCGACATGAAGGACGCCGCCAACGCCCTGCGCTGGAGCGTGGCCGAGATGGAGCGGCGCTACAAACTGATGGCGAAGATGGGGGTGCGCAACCTGTCGGGCTTCAACCATAAGGTCAAGGAAGCTCAGGACGCAGGCACGCCGCTGACCGACCCGTTGTACAACCGCCAAAGCATCCACGACGAAGCGCCGTTGCTGACCAAGCTGCCGACCATCGTGGTCGTGGTCGATGAATTCGCCGACATGATGATGATCGTCGGCAAAAAGGTCGAAGAGCTGATCGCCCGTATTGCCCAAAAGGCCCGTGCCGCCGGTATCCACCTGATCCTCGCCACCCAGCGTCCTTCGGTGGACGTGATTACCGGCCTCATCAAGGCCAACATCCCCACGCGCATGGCATTCCAGGTATCGAGCAAGATCGACTCGCGCACCATTATCGACCAGGGTGGCGCCGAGCAACTGCTGGGCCACGGCGACATGCTCTACATGCCGCCCGGCACCAGTCTGCCGATCCGGGTGCACGGCGCTTTCGTCTCCGATGACGAGGTGCACCGCGTGGTAGAGGCCTGGAAACTGCGCGGCGCACCGGAATACAACGATGACATTCTCAATGGCATCGAAGAGGCCGGCAGCGGTTTTGATGGCGGCAGTGGCGGCGGGGAAGAAGATGCCGAAACCGACGCCTTGTACGACGAAGCGGTACAGTTCGTGCTCGAAAGCCGTCGCGCCTCCATCTCTGCCGTGCAGCGTAAGCTGAAAATAGGCTACAACCGTGCCGCGCGTATGATCGAGGCCATGGAAATGGCCGGGGTCGTGACCTCCATGAACACCAACGGCTCGCGTGAAGTCTTGGCCCCGGGCCCTTCGCGCGACTAAGCACTGATTTGCCACTGGGCGGCGTGCCAGCACGCCGTTCGCCTTCCCACGAATTCTATGAGGACTCCCATGCGTCTGATCCGCATGCTGTTGCTGCCGGTACTGGCCCTGACCACGCTGACCGCCCACGCCGATGACAAGGACGTGGCACGCTTGACCCAATTGCTGGAAAAGTCCCAGACCCTGACGGCGCGGTTCTCCCAACTGACCCTTGATGGTAGCGGCACCCAGTTGCAGGAAACCGCCGGCCAGATGGCATTGCAACGCCCGGGGCTGTTCTACTGGCACACCGATGCGCCGCAAGAACAACTGATGGTCTCCGATGGCCAGAAGGTCTCGCTGTGGGACCCGGACCTGGAGCAGGTGACCATCAAGAAACTCGACCAGCGCCTGACCCAGACCCCGGCCCTGTTGCTCTCCGGCGACGTGTCCAAGATCAGCGAAAGCTTCGAGATCAGCGCCAAGGAACAAAGCGGGGTGATCGACTTCACCCTCAAGCCCAAGACCAAGGACACCCTGTTCGACAGCCTGCGCCTGTCGTTTCGCAATGGGTTGGTCAACGACATGCAGCTGATCGACAGCGTCGGCCAGCGCACCAACATCCTGTTTACCGCGGTCAAGGCCAATGAACCGATCCCCGCGTCCAAGTTCAAGTTCGACATCCCCAAGGGTGCCGATGTGATCCAGGAGTAAGGCGCAGGCCCTGTGGGCACCTGCCACCCGTACCCAGCGAGGTTTGCTAAGTAGTGATGGACCTGTTTCGAAGTGACCCGATCGCTCAGCCACTGGCCGCGCGGCTGCGCGCGACCAACCTGGACGAGTACGTCGGCCAGGAGCACTTGCTGGCGCGCGGCAAACCCCTGCGCGAAGCGCTGGAGCAGGGCGCGCTGCACTCGATGATCTTCTGGGGGCCGCCTGGGGTCGGCAAAACCACCCTTGCGCGGCTGCTGGCGCAGGTCTCTGACGCCCACTTCGAAACCGTCTCGGCGGTGCTGGCCGGGGTCAAGGAAATCCGCCAGGCGGTGGACGTGGCCAAGCAGCAGGCCGGCCAATACGGCAAGCGCACCATCCTGTTTGTCGACGAAGTGCACCGCTTCAACAAGTCCCAACAGGACGCGTTCCTGCCCTATGTCGAAGACGGCACGCTGATTTTCATCGGTGCTACCACCGAAAACCCCTCGTTCGAGCTCAACAATGCCTTGCTCTCCCGCGCCCGGGTCTATGTGCTTAAAAGCCTGGACGAGGCCGCCATGCACAAACTGGTGCAGCGTGCCCTCAGCGAGGACAAAGGCCTGGGCCAGCGTCGGCTGAGCCTGAGCGACGAAGGCTTCAAGATGCTCCTGGCCGCCGCCGACGGTGACGGCCGGCGCCTGCTCAACCTGCTGGAAAACGCCTCCGACCTGGCCGAAGACGGCACGCAGATCGACGAAGACTTGCTGCAAAGCCTGCTGGGCGACACACGGCGGCGCTTCGACAAGGGCGGCGAGGCCTTCTACGACCAGATCTCGGCGCTGCACAAATCCGTGCGCGGCTCCAACCCGGACGGCGCCCTGTACTGGTTCGCCCGCATGCTCGACGGTGGCTGCGACCCGCTGTACCTGGCGCGCCGCGTGGTGCGCATGGCCAGCGAAGACATCGGTAACGCCGACCCCCGTGCCCTGAGCCTGTGCCTGGCGGCCTGGGACGTGCAGGAGCGCCTGGGCAGCCCGGAAGGCGAGTTGGCGGTGGCCCAGGCCATCACTTACCTGGCCTGCGCGCCGA
This sequence comes from Pseudomonas sp. MF08875, assembly GCF_059862525.1. Taxonomy (NCBI): domain Bacteria; kingdom Pseudomonadati; phylum Pseudomonadota; class Gammaproteobacteria; order Pseudomonadales; family Pseudomonadaceae; genus Pseudomonas; species Pseudomonas sp. MF08875. The sequence goes on along the minus strand of NZ_JCBCUW010000015.1, from coordinate 59,395 downwards.
AAAGCAACGCGGTGTACATGGGCTTTAAGGCAGCGATGCGCAGCGCCGCCGAGCATGGCTCCCTGGAAGTGCCACTGCACCTGCGCAATGCCCCGACCAAGCTGATGAAGCAACTGGGCTATGGCGACGAGTACCGCTACGCCCACGACGAGCCGGACGCTTACGCCGCCGGCGAAGACTACTTTCCCGATGAACTGGCGCCGCAACCCTTCTACCAACCCGTGCCCCGGGGCCTGGAACTGAAGATCGGCGAGAAGCTGCGCCACCTCGCGGCCCAGGACCAGGCCAGCCCCCGGCAACGGAGAAAACCGTGATCCCCCTGGTCCTTGCCGTCTCGGCGGGCGGCGTGGCCGGCACCTTATTGCGCTTTGCCGCCGGCAATTGGGTCAGCGCCAATTGGCCGCGGCACTTCTATACGGCGACGCTGGCCGTTAATATCGTCGGCTGTCTGCTGATCGGCGTCCTATACGGTCTGTTTTTGATTCGCCCGGAGGTGCCCGTCGAGGTACGTGCCGGGTTGATGGTCGGCTTTCTGGGCGGCCTCACAACGTTTTCATCCTTTTCACTGGATACGGTGCGCTTGCTGGAAACCGGGCAAGCGCCGCTGGCCCTGGGCTACGCGGCAATCAGCGTATTCGGCGGGCTGCTCGCGACCTGGGCTGGCCTGTCCCTGACCAAACTTTGATAGACGAGAGACCGACATGCTCGATTCCAAACTGTTACGTAGCAACCTGCAGGACGTAGCGGATCGCCTGGCTTCCCGGGGCTTTGTCCTGGACGTGGCCCGCATCGAAGCGCTGGAAGAACAGCGCAAGACCGTCCAGACCCTGACCGAAAAACTCCAGGCCGAGCGCAACGCAGTCTCCAAGGGCATCGGCCAGGCCAAGCAGCGCGGCGAAGACATCGCGCCGCTGATGGCCAACGTCGAGAACATGGGCAACCAGTTGAGTGCCAGCAAGGTCGAACTGGATGAAATCCAGAACGCCCTGGACGCCATGTTGCTGAACATCCCCAACCTGCCCCATGAGTCGGTACCGGTTGGCGCCGACGAAGACCACAACGTCGAAGTGCGCCGCTGGGGCACGCCGACGGTCTTCGACTTCCCGATCAAAGACCACGTGGCCCTGGGCGAGCAGTTCGGCTGGCTCGACTTCGAGACCGCCGCCAAGCTCTCCGGCGCCCGTTTCGCCTTGCTGCGCGGGCCGATTGCGCGCCTGCACCGCGCCCTGGCGCAGTTCATGATTAACCTGCACATCAACGAACACGGCTACGAAGAGGCCTACACGCCTTACCTGGTCCAGGCCCCGGCCCTGCAAGGCACCGGTCAGTTGCCCAAGTTCGAGGAAGACCTGTTCAAGATCAGCCGCGAAGGCGAAGCCGACCTGTACCTGATCCCCACCGCCGAAGTGTCGCTGACCAACATCGTCGCCGGCGAGATCATCGACGCCAAGCAGCTACCGTTGAAGTTCGTCGCCCACACGCCGTGTTTCCGCAGTGAAGCGGGCGCTTCGGGGCGTGACACCCGCGGCATGATCCGCCAGCACCAGTTCGACAAGGTGGAGATGGTGCAGATCGTCGAGCCGTCCACCTCCATACAGGCCCTCGAAGGCCTCACCGCCAACGCCGAGAAAGTCCTGCAACTGCTGGAGCTGCCTTACCGCACCCTGGCCCTGTGCACCGGCGACATGGGCTTTAGCGCGGTCAAGACCTACGACCTCGAAGTGTGGATCCCGAGCCAGGACAAGTACCGCGAAATTTCCTCGTGCTCCAACTGCGGCGATTTCCAGGCCCGGCGCATGCAGGCGCGCTTTCGCAACCCGGAAACCGGCAAGCCTGAGTTGGTGCACACCCTCAACGGCTCCGGCCTGGCGGTGGGCCGCACCCTGGTGGCGGTGCTGGAAAACTACCAACAGGCCGACGGCTCGATCCGTGTGCCAGCAGTACTCAAGCCCTACATGGGCGGCATCGAGGTCATCGGCTAAATGAACTATCTGCCACTGTTCCATAACCTGCGTGGCAGGCGTGTGCTGGTGGTCGGCGGCGGGGAGATTGCCTTGCGCAAGTCCCGCCTGCTGGCCGAGGCCGGCGCGGTGCTGCGGGTGGTTGCTCCCCAGGTCGAAACCCAGTTGCGTGAACTGGTGCAGGGCAGTGGCGGTGAAGTGCTGTTGCGTGGTTACCAGGAGGCCGACCTCGATGGCTGCGTGCTGGTGATCGCCGCCACCGACGACGAACCACTCAACGCCCAGGTGTCCAGCGACGCTACAGGGCGCTGCGTGCCGGTCAACGTGGTGGACGCGCCGGCCCTGTGCAGCGTGATCTTCCCGGCCATCGTCGACCGTTCGCCCTTGGTCATCGCTGTCTCCAGTGGCGGCGATGCTCCAGTGCTGGCGCGGTTGATCCGGGCCAAGCTGGAAACCTGGATTCCTTCCACCTACGGCCACTTGGCGGGGCTGGCGGCGCGTTTTCGCCACCAGGTCAAAGGCTTGTTCCCCGACGTGCAGCAACGCCGGGCCTTCTGGGAAGACGTGTTCCAGGGCCCGATTGCCGACCGCCAACTGGCCGGGCAGGGGGCCGAGGCCGAACGCCTGCTGTTGGCAAAAATCAACGGTGAGGCGCCGCGTGCCGGTGGCGAAGTCTATCTGGTGGGCGCAGGGCCGGGCGATCCGGACCTGCTGACCTTTCGTGCCTTGCGCCTGATGCAACAGGCCGATGTGGTGCTTTACGACCGCCTCGTCGCCCCGGCGATCCTTGACCTGTGCCGCCGCGACGCGGAACGGGTCTACGTCGGCAAGCGCCGCGCCGAACACGCGGTGCCCCAGGAGCAGATCAACCAGCAACTGGTGGACCTGGCCCTGCAAGGCAAACGCGTGGTGCGGCTCAAGGGCGGCGACCCGTTCATCTTCGGCCGTGGCGGCGAAGAGATCGAAGAGCTGGCGGCCCACGGCATTCCCTTCCAAGTGGTGCCGGGGATCACGGCGGCCAGCGGTTGCGCGGCCTATGCCGGCATTCCCCTGACCCACCGCGACTACGCACAGTCGGTGCGTTTCGTTACCGGCCACCTCAAGGACGGCAGCACCGACCTGCCCTGGGGCGACCTCGTGGCGCCGGGGCAAACCCTGGTGTTCTACATGGGCCTGGTGGGCTTGCCGATCATCTGCGAACAACTGATTGGCCACGGCCGCTCGGCCGACACCCCGGCGGCGTTGATCCAGCAGGGCACCACGGTCAATCAGCGTGTGTTCACCGGCACCTTGGGCAATTTGCCGGAACTGGTGGCGGAGCATGAAGTGCATGCGCCGACCTTGGTGATCGTCGGCGAAGTGGTGCAACTGCGCGAGAAACTGGCGTGGTTCGAAGGGGCACAGGCGCAGGTGCTGTAGCCAGCGGGCTTGCTACGCCTGCCAAACCCCTTTGCCCTCCAGCCGCTGCCGATCATGGGCCGCATCAAGCCCCAGGGCCGGGCCCTTGGGCACGATGCCCGTGGGGTTGATGGTGCGGTGGCTGGCGTAGTAATGGCGCTTGATGTGGTCCAAATGCACCGTCTCGCCAATCCCCGGCCATTGGTACAACTCCCGTAGCCAGTTCGACAGGTTCGGATAGTCGGCCAGGCGCCGCAGGTTGCACTTGAAGTGGCCGTGGTACACCGCGTCGAAACGGATCAGCGTGGTGAACAGGCGAATGTCCGCTTCCGTCAGGTAGTGCCCCGCCAAGTAGCGTTTTTCCCCCAGTAACTGCTCCAGATGCCCAAGCTCGGCGAACACCTCGTCGAAGGCCTGTTCATAGGCCTGCTGTGATGTGGCGAACCCGGCGCGGTACACGCCGTTGTTGATCGCCGGGTAGATGCGCTCGTTGAGGGCGTCGATGCTGTTGCGCAGCGGCGCGGGGTAGAAGTCCAGGGTATTGCCGGTGATGCCATCGAAGGCACTGTTGAACATGCGGATGATGTCTGCCGATTCGTTGTTGACGATACGCCCCTGGCGGGTGTCCCACAGCACCGGCACCGTGACCCGGCCGCTGTAGTCGGCGGTATCGGCGGTGTAGCGCTGGTGCAGGAAGTCGAAGCCGTCGAGTGCGTCGCCGGTGCTGCCCAGGGTTTTGTCGAAGGTCCAGCCGTTTTCTAGCATCAGCCAACTGACCACGGACACCTCGATCAGGCTTTCCAGGCCCTTGAGCTTGCGCAGGATCAGCGTGCGGTGGGCCCAGGGGCAGGCCAGGGACACATACAGGTGATAGCGCCCGGCTTCGGCGGCAAAGCCGCCTTCACCGCTGGGGCCGGGCCGGCCATCGGCGGTCAGCCAGTGGCGGCGCTGTGCCTGTTCGCGCTGGAAGGCGCCGTCCTGGCCGCTTTTGTACCACTGGTCGCGCCATTGCCCTTCGATCAACAAGCCCATTGCACTGTCCTCGGCCTAAATAGAGTGGGCCCAGTCTATGCCGATGGGTTCGAACAAAAAGCGCAAAGGGTGGGCGGTAATGATCGATTAAATGGATCGATCCCGTGCGTCCCAATACTGCTGCGCGGTGCTGAACGCCTGCTCGCGATCCTGGCCCAGGCCACGCAAGGCCAGGGCCATGGTGGCGATCAGCGCCAGTTGCGGGTAGCTGTCCTCGACGTCGCCGCGCCATAGCGCCTTGAGGTGCTGCGGGTCGAGGGACGCCGGTTTGACGTGGCGCTGGGCCGACAGCTGCGGCCATTGCTCATCCCAGCTCACGCCGCCACAGATGCCGTACAAATGGCTGTCGGCGTCGGGGTTGATCTCGATCTCACCGCCGTCGCCCTTGATGACCAGGCTGGTGTCCCCCAGCAAACCGCTGGCGTCGCGGTGCACGCCTTGGTAGCCGGGGTGGAAGATGCTTTGCAGGCCGCAGCGCGCGCCGAGGGGGTTAAGGATGCGCGCCAGGGAATGGATCGGCGAACGCAAGCCCAGGGTGTTGCGCAAGTCGATCATCCGTTGCAACTGCGGCGCCCAGTCCACCAGGGGGAAGAACGCCAGGTTGCCGTGCTCCAGGGCTGCGCCCACTTGCTGCCAGTCGCGGCACAGGGGGATGTGTAGGAAGTCGAGCAATTGCTCGCTGTACAGGCGCCCGGCGGTGTGGGCGCCGCCGCCGTGCATCAGGATGCGCACGCCGTTTTGCGCCAGGCACTTGGCCGCCAGCAAATACCAGGGCAGGTGGCGCTTTTTGCCGGCGTAGGTCGGCCAGTCCAGGTCCACGCTCAGCGCCGGGGCGTTGAGGCGTGCGCGCAGGGCTTCGGTGAAACCGGCCAGCTCCTCGGGGCTTTCTTCCTTGTGGCGCAACAGCATCAGGAAGGCGCCGAGTTGGGTGTCCTCGACCTTGCCGTCGAGCAGCAGGCCCATGGCCTCGCGGGCCTCCTCGCGGGTGAGGTTGCGCGCACCGCGCTTGCCTTTGCCCAGGATACGTACGAATTCGGCGAAGGGATGCTCGGCCGGGGTTTCAAGGGTCAGGGCGGGGAAATCGTTCATAGGCAATTGGTCGGCTTGGGCAGGCCCGCCAGCTTGGCGGCGAGTTTGGCGGGAGTGCCATTGAACAGGCGGTTGAGGTGCAGGCTATTGCCCTTGGCCGGGCCCAGTTTCAGGGCCGCGTACTTGATGAGCGGGCGGGTAGCGGGCGAGAGCTGGAACTGGCTATAGAAATCGCGCAGCAGGTCGAGGATTTCCCAATGCTCAGCCGTCAGCTCGATGCCCTCGGCGGTGGCCAGGGCGCTGGCCACTGATGGCGACCAGTCGTTGCGGTCGGCGAGGTAGCCGTCCTTGTCCAGGGCGATGGGGCGGGCGTCGACAATCAGGTCAGTCATAGCCAAGTGTTGACCTTGTCGTGGGCGATCGACAACTGCACGAACCCTGGGTAATCCACGCCAGTGATCCACGCCGGCAACTCCACGGCGCGGGCCTGAGCGTCTTCAAGCAGAACGAAGCGCGGGCTGTTCAGCGCCTGCAAGGCGTTGCACGGCGCGGTGCCCGGTTGCAGGGCGTGCACCGCGTCACCGCACAGCAGCACGCCATCGGCGGCGCCCAGCAGGCGCAGGCAACTGCTGAAGCGGCCATCGGTAAAGGGCGAATGGGACAACACATGCAAAGTCGACATCAGAGGGTTATCACCTGGTCGTAGGAATCGAAGAGGCCGCGGATCTGCTCGGCGTTCAGCGCTTGCAGGCCTTCCAGGCTCCAGTTGTGCAGGCCGCGTTCGGCGGCGCTGGTGCGGCACAGGTAAACCTCTTCCACGCCGAACAGCTCCAGGGCTTGCAGGTTGGCGCTGAGGTCTTTTTGTTCGAGGGCGCGGGCCTCTTGCCCGGTGGCGACCTGGAACACGCCGTCATCGAGAAACAGCAGGCCGATGGGCAGGCCAAAGGCGCCACCGGCAAGGACGATATCCAGGGCTTCACGGGCACCGGGGCCGGACCACGGCGCCTGGCGGCTGACAATCAACAGGGATTTGGCCACGGTTCAGGCGCCTCCAAAACAGATCAGGCGATCGGCGCTCTGCGCCGCGTCATGCAACTGGCCCAGGCCCGACAGCACCCAGGGCGCCTCCACCGTGGCCGTGCGGTTGTAGCGCAGGGCTTCTTCTGCATTGAGCGCACCACGGCGCAGGGCGGCGGCGATGCACACCACGGCGTCGAGCTGGTGTTCTTCGACCAACTCGCGCCATTGCCGCGCCAGGTCCGGTTCGTCCTGGGGTGTGACCAGGCTGCTGGCGGCGTTGTACACGCCGTCCTGGTAGAAAAACAGGCAGGTGATCTGGTGCCCGCCCTCGATCACGGCCCGGGCAAACAGCAGGGCGCGGCGCGAAGAAGGCGCGTGGGCGGCGCTAAACACAGCAATGGCGAATTTCATGACGGACTCGATGGCAAAACTGCGGCCATGATAATGCTTTCTCGACGGCCTCGCGAAAGCGCGTTCAGCGCGGCATATAGCCCAGTTGCCAGCGCCGCGGAATTTTCAGGCACACCAGCCCCAGCGCCGCGGCCAGCAAGCCGCTGACATACAGGGCCTGGAACCCCAGGCGATGCTCCAGCATCGCGCCCAGCACCGCACCGACAAACATCCCGGCCCACGGGATCAACTGCACGCGCCAGCCGTTGCGCTGCTCGCCCAGCATCCAGCGCCCCAGGCCACGGCCAAAGCGCGACAGGGCGCCGGTAACGTAGGTCAGGCCTACCGGCAGGCCGTTGACCTGCTCCACGGCGGCATTGAGCATGCCCATGGCGATGATCGCCGCCAGCAACGCTGGCAATTGCGTGGCAAACGGCCAAGCCGCCGCGCCGCACAGCAAGGTGGCGATGCACAACAGCAACGGCAGCGCCCGGCGCCCGCCGAGCCGGCCGACCACGATGCCCAGGGCATTGCCGGCGACGAAGGCCGCGACCACGATCATCAGGCGCAGGGTCAGGCCCAGGTCGCCTTCGCTGATGGCCACCGCCAGGCGCGTGGTGTTGCCGCTCATGAACGACACGAAATCGCCGGTGGCCATGAAACCAATGGCATCGGTCATGCCCGCCAACACGCTCAGGGCCGCCACCAGGCTCAGGCCAATGCGCCCGCGCAGCTTTTGCAGGCGCAGCAGGCCGGGGTGGGTGCGTAGTGGGGTGGGTGAAGGCAGCATTAGCACGCGCTCGAAAGGGCAGAAAGGCTCATTGTTCCAGACCGTACAAGCGCCGGTACTGATCCCACTCAATGCCGGCCATCTGCGCCGACTCGCGGTGCACCTCCAGGCGTTGCGCAAGGTACTGCGCGGGGGTGTCGGCGGTGAGCTTGAGGGTCAATTCCCAGGCAAACAGGCCCTGGGCCTGGGCTTCGGCCTCGAATGCAGCGTGCAGGTGCTCTTGGCGAAACTGCTCCAGGCTTTCCCGGCGCGCCTGGGCCGCCAAGGGGTTGAGCTGGGCCAACTCCAGGCCCAGGGCCGGGCGCTCGGCGAGAAAACGCTGCAAGGCCAAGGCATGACGATCGGTGGGTGCAACCATGGGCGCTCCTTTGTGGCGCGGGAAATACGCGGCCGGCCCTGACTTGGTAGCACGAACTGTAGTCAGCCGCCAGGGTGTGGCGCCGTTGCAACGGTATTGCGCATCCTTTGTAGGAAAACGGCTGGCCGGCGATAGCGCTGGTTCAGGCAGAACCTTTGTGAAAGGTGGCGGCCTCATCGCGAGCAGGCTCGCACCCACTGCGGCAATTGGTTTGCTGCTGGGGAATGGGATGGCGCATCAAGGTGCCCACCACCCAGGCGCCCAGCAGGGCGAGGAGGCCGGCGACAGTGAGCACGCGGCTGAAGCCGCCGACAAAGGCCTGACGCGCCAGGGGCTCGACGCTGGCGCGGGCGGTGTCGGGCAGGGTGCTGAGGGCGGCGTTCATGTCGCCGGCCACCACCCGCGAGGCGATCTCCTGCACCTGGCCCAGCCATTGCCCGGCCTGTGCGCTGAGGCTGGCGTGGAGCAACTGCTCGGTGTGGCTGGCGAGCAGGGCGCCGAACACGCCGATGGCCAGCATGATGGCGCTAAAGCGCATGGTGGTGCTCATGCCCGAGGCCATGCCGGCGCGGTCGCGGGGCACGCAGGCCATGATGTTTTTCTGTGTGTCGCCATTGAGCAGCCCCGCGCCGGCGCCGGTCACCGCGATCGCCAGGGCGAAACCCAGGTAGCCGCCGGCCTGGGTCGCCCAAGCGCTCAGCAAGTTGCCCAGGCCCACCAGGGTCAGGCCCGCCGCCATCAGGGTGGCCGGGGCGTAGCGGCTGGCCAGGCGCACGCCGATGCGCGGGCAGATCAGCATGGTCAGGGCGAACGGCAGCATGCCCAGCCCTGAAGCGATGGCGCTGAAGCCCAAGCCGTTTTGTAGGTAAAACGGCAGCAGGGTCATCATCACCTGGGCGCAACCGGCGTAGGCAAACATCCCGAGCAGGGCGCCGATAAAGCGCGGGTGCTTGAACAGCTGCAAATCCACCATGGGCCGCCGTTGCAGGCGTTCGATCACCACGAACAGCCCCAGCAACGCCACGCCGCCGAGCAGGCGCGCATAGGTCACGGGGCTGTCCCAGCCGATGCGGTTGGCTTCGATCAGGCCCCAGATCAAACACAGCAAACTGGCGCTGAAGGCCAGGCTGCCCCAGGGGTCCAGGCGTGCGGCCTGGGAATCGCGGGACTCCGGCACGGCGCGCCAGACCATCGCCATCAGCAGCAGGCCCACGGGCAGGTTGAGGTAGAAGATCCAGCGCCAGCCGAGGAACTCGGTGACCAGCCCGCCCACCGTGGGCGCGGCGGTCATCGCCACGCCCATGCACGCGCCCCAGAAGGCCCAGGCCTTGGCCCGCTCGACCTCGTCGTGGAAGGTATGGCCAATGGACGCCAGGGCCGAGGTCAGCAGCAGCGCCGCGCCAACGCCCTTGATGGCGCGGGCGATGTCCAGGAACAGCGCGCTGGGCGCTGCGCCGCAGCCGATGGAGGCGAGGATGAAAATACTCAGGCCCCAGAGCAGGGTTTTCTGCCGGCCAAAGCGGTCGGCGATGCTCCCGGCGGGCAGCAGCAGCGCGGCGAAGGCGAGCATGTAGGCACTCACCACCCATTCGATATCGGCGAAGTTCGCCCCCAAGTCCCGGGCAATACTCGGCAATGTCACCGCAACGATATTGGTGTCGAGCACGATCAACGAACACACCCCGGACGCGGTGAGCAGGGTCAGGCGCGGGCTCACGGGTTTTTTGATTGCCTGCTGGGCAATGCCCTCTGGGGCGGGTTGCTCGGGTTTGACGGCCATGGCCTGTGCTCTCTATGGTGGCGGTCGGGCCAGCTTAACGCGGTGCTACTGGCACTTCGTTAGCTGGCCGCGAGCCTTTCATTACCTTTGAGCTAATGCCCCATGGAAATCCGCCACTTCCGCTATTTCCTCGCCGTCGCCCGCCAGCGCAATTTCACCCGCGCCGCCGAGCAACTGGGCATCGCGCCGCCGACCCTGACCCGGCAGATCCAGGACATGGAGCACGCCCTGGGCACGCGCCTGTTCCTGCGCCAGCAGCGCCAAGTCAGCCTGACCGAGGCCGGGGCGACGCTGCTGATCGAGGCCGAGGCCACGGTGCGCCAGTTCGAGCTGGCCCAGCGCAACGCCCAGCGTGCCGGGCGCGGTGAAATCGGCCACATCGAGTTGGGCTACGTGGCGTCGGCGGTGTACTCGGGGCTGTTGCAAAAACAGGTGCAGGCCTTCAGCCACGCCTGCCCGGACGTCAGCCTCAGCGTGCGCGAAAGCGCCATGGCGGCGTTGCCGGGGCGGGTGGCCGAGGGGCGTTTCGATATCGGCTACATCCGTTCGCCCATGACCCTGCCCGAAGGCCTGGAGGCTGTGCGGCTGGACAGCGAAGGCTTTGTCCTGGCCCTGAGCGCCGATTCCTGGCTGTGCCGCTTGGCGCAAATCAACGCCGAGCATTTGCAGGCGCAGACCTTCATCCTTCCCGAACAGGTCAGCGGCACCTTGCAGGTCGCCGCCCAGGGCGGTTTCGCCCCGCGCCTGGGGCCGCAACCGGGTGGGCTGGTGGCGGTGATCGCCCTGGTGTCATTGGGCCAGGGCGTGGCCGTGGTGCCGGCCTCGGTGGTGGGCCATGTCAGCCTGCCCAACGTGGTCTACCGGCCCATCGCGGACAGCCCGGCCAGTTCCTGGCTGTCGCTGATCCACCGGCGCTTTGAAAAGGCTCCGGCGGTGGTGCGCTATATCGAACAGGTGCGTAGCGCCGGCCAGGGTGCAACCGGGTAGCGCTTGAGTGCGCGCGCCTTCGCGGGCAGGGTCCGCTCCCACCGTTGAACGGTGGTGTGGGTGTGTTCCCTCTGTGGGAGCGAGCCTGCTCGCGATGGCGGCATTCCGGCCGCCGGTCTGCCCCGGCCCCACAGGTTCGCCAGCACGGGTGCCTCTATTGTGGCGGCGCCGAGTGCTAGGCTTGGCGCTGTTTTCCCGCTAAGCCAAGGAGCAACCGATATGAGCATTACCCGTTACGGCACCGGCAGCACCGCCGGTGGTGGCCAGCCCCGGCCTTTCGCCCGGGCGGTGGAGGCCGATGGCTGGTTGTATGTGTCGGGCCAGGTGCCGGCCCTTGATGGCGAGATCATTAGCGGCGGGATCGTCGAGCAAACCCACCAGGCCATGCGCAACCTGATCGCCATTCTCCACGAGGCCGGCTATGGCCTCGAAGACGTGGTGCGCACCGGCGTGTGGCTGGACGACCCGCGGGACTTCTGGAGCTTCAACAAAGTCTTCGCCGAATATTTCAGCAGCGAGCACGCGCCGGCCCGGGCCTGCGTGCAGGCGAGCATGATGGTCGACTGCAAGGTGGAGATCGACTGCGTGGCCTACAAGAAAAAAGCCTGAACCCTCAGTGCCGCCGATCACCTCGACCCCTGGAGCCGGACCATGCCCGTCCCTTTGAACCTGCCCGCCGTAGAAAAAGGCGCCGCCCCGTGCGGTGCCAGCCTGTTGCACGATGTCAGCCTGCCCGCGCTGGTGCTCAACGGCGCCGCGCTGGCGCACAACCTGCACTGGATGCAAGCCTTTGCCCGTGCCAGCGGCGCCGAGTTGGCGCCCCACGGCAAAACCACCATGATGCCGGCGCTGTTTGCCCGGCAACTGGCCGCCGGCGCCTGGGGCATCACCCTGGCCACCGCGGTGCAGACCCGCGCCGCCTACGCCCACGGCGTGCGTCGGGTGTTGATGGCCAACCAATTGGTGGGCGCGGCCAATATGGCGTTGATTGCCCAGTTGCTCGCCGACCCGACCTTCGAGTTCCACTGCCTGGTGGATCACCCGGACAACGTCGCTGATCTGGCGGCGTTCTTCGGGGAACGGGGGCTGCGCTTGAATGTGATGATCGAATACGGCGTGGTCGGTGGGCGCTGTGGCTGTCGCAGTGAGCAAGAGGTGCTCGACCTGGCCCGCGCCATCGGGGCCCGGCCGGCGCTGGCCTTGACCGGCATCGAGGGCTACGAAGGGGTGATCCACGGCGAGCATGCCAGCAGCGGTATCCGTGAGTTCGCCGCGTCCCTGGTGCGCCTGGCGGTGGATTTGCAGGCTGAGGGCGCCTTTGCCCTGGCCCGGCCGATCGTCACCGCGTCCGGTTCGGCTTGGTACGACTTGGTCGCCGAAGCCTTCGCCAGCCGCAATGCCAGCGGACGCTTTCTCAGCGTGCTACGCCCCGGCAGTTACGTGGCCCATGACCACGGCATCTACAAGGACGCCCAGTGCGGGGTGCTGGAGCGCCGCGCCGACCTGCACGAAGGCCTGCGCCCGGCCCTGGAGGTCTGGGCCCATGTGCAGTCGCTGCCCGAGCCGGGCCTGGCCGTGGTGGCCCTGGGCAAGCGCGACGTGGCCTACGACGCCGGGCTGCCGGTGCCGTTGCGCGGCTATCGCGCCGGGGCAACGGTGGCGGGGGATGTGGCGGGTTGCCGGGTTACGGCGGTGATGGACCAGCATGCCTTCATGACGCTGGCCCCAGGCCTTGAGTTGCGCATCGGCGACATCATCGCCTTCGGCACCTCGCACCCGTGCCTGAGTTTCGACAAATGGCGGGTAGGGTTGCTGGTGGACGAGCAGTGGCGGGTGGTGGAGTGCCTGGAGACGTGTTTCTAGCTCGCGGCAACTCTCTGCGCGCGACTCGGCGGTTGTGCAGGGTGCTTTTTGTGGGAGCAACGGTCTTCGTTCGTCACCGCCATCGCGAGCAGGCTCGCTCCCACAGAGGGAACGCACCCACACCACCGCTCAACGGTGGGAGCGGGCCCTGCCCGCGATGAGGCCGGTACAGCCGATGGCCCTCTAGCGCTTGCAATGGCGCTATCGCGGGCAGGCCCGCCCCCACACAGGCCAGCCCCCCCATAAGCCTGCCCGCGGTGGGTTCAGTCGCGGTAGAACACCTGCACCAGGTGATAGCCGAATTTGCTCTTGATCGGCCCATGCACGGTGCGCAGGGGTTTTTTGAAGATCACCTGGTCGATGGCGCCGACCATTTGCCCTGGGCGCACTTCGCCCAGGTCGCCGCCGCGTTTGCCGGAGGGGCAGGTGGAATACTTTTTGGCCAGCACGTCAAAGGCTTCGCCCTTGGCGATGCGTTGTTTGAGTTGTTCGGCTTCTTCGGCGGTTTTGACCAGGATATGGCGGGCTTGGGCTTTCATCGGGCAGTGACCTTGACGCGGGAATGGCAGCGGGGCGCGATTATGCCGCAAATCACTGGGGCTGGCCGATCATGCGGCGAATTTTGATGGCCAGCAGGTCGATGGAAAACGGCTTGGTCACCAGGTCCATGCCTTCGTCGAGAAAGCCCTGGCGTTCGGCGGCTTTCTCGGCGTAACCGGTCATGAACAGCACCTTGAGCCCGGGCCGGTGCTGGCGGGCGATTTCCGCCAGTTGCCGGCCGTTCATACCCGGCAGGCCCACGTCGGTCACCAGCAAATCCACCCGCAACTCGGACTCCAGCAGCGCCAAGGCGCCGGGGGCGTCCACCGCTTCATGGGCGCTGTAGCCCAATTCGCTCAACACATCGAGCACCAGCATGCGCACCGCCGGGTCGTCCTCCACCACTACCACCGACTCGCCGGCGCGGGCGCAGGGCGCCTGGGCGCTGCCCATCAGGGCTTCTTCCAGCGGCGCGGCATTGTGCAGGCGCGGCAGGTACAGGCGCACGCAGGTGCCCAGGCCCGGTTGGCTGCTCAGGGTGACGTGGCCACCCGACTGCTGGGCGAAGCCGTAGATCATCGACAACCCCAGCCCCGTGCCCTGGCCGATGGGTTTGGTGGTGAAGAACGGGTCGAAGGCCTTGGCCAGCACCCGTGGGCTCATGCCGGCGCCGTTGTCGCTGACGGCGAGCATCACGTAATCCCCGGCCTTGACCGGTTCCAGGGTGCTGATGTCGGTGCCGTCGAGGTAGCTGTTGGCGGTTTCGATCAGCAGTTCGCCGCCGTCGGGCATGGCGTCGCGGGCGTTGATGACCAGGTTGAGCAGGGCGTTTTCCAGTTGCCCGGCGTCGGTGTTTACCGGCCAGACGTTGTCGCTCAGTTGCACCTTGAAGCGGATGTGTTCGCCCTTGGTGCGCAAAAACAGCTCTTCGAGCGAGCGCACCAGGGTGTTGGGGTCCAGGGGTTGGCGGTTCAGCGACTGGCGACGGGAGAACGCCAGCAGGCGATGGGTCAGGGCCGCCGCGCGCTTGGCCGAGGTCACGGCGGCTTCGGTGAAACGGTCGATCTCATCGGCGCGCCCGTCGGCGATGTAGCGCTGCATCAGGTCCAGGCTGCCGATGATGCCGGTGAGCATGTTGTTGAAGTCATGGGCGATGCCGCCGGTGAGTTGGCCCACCGCTTCCATTTTTTGCGCATGGCGCAGGGCATCCTCGACGCGCTCGCGCTCGAACATCTCGTTTTGCAGGCGCTGGTTGGCGTCGGCCAGTTCGCGGGTGCGCTCGGCGACCCGTTCTTCCAGGGTTTCGTTGAGGTTGCGCAGGGCCGCTTCGGTCTGTTTGCGCTCGGTGTCGTCGATCACAAAGATGTAGAAGCCGTTGACCGCACCGTCCGCGCCCAGGCGCGGCAAGTACTTCATCAACGCGTGGCGCAGGCGCCCGTCGCGGTGCCGGGAGGTGGCCTCGAAGCTGCACGGCTTACCCGCCAGGGCCTGGGCGATGTGGGCGTGGCGTTCCTGGTAGTCGGCATCGCCCATCACCTCGCGGATGCTCTTGCCGTACAACTCTTGAGGTGTGAGGCCGAACCAGTCCAGGTAGGCGCTGTTGTTCAGGCGAAAGCACTCTTGCTGGTCGACGTAGCCGATCAACACCGGCATGGCGTTGATAATCAGCTGCAACTCGGTCTGGCTCTGGCGCAGGGCCTGTTCGATCTGCTTGCGGTCGGTGAGGTCCAGGGCCGCGCCGAGAAAACGCAGCGGCCGACCGTGGTGGTCCTTGTAGCAGCGCCCGCGGGCAAACACCCAGCGCAGGCTGCCGTCGGCCAGCAGCAAGCGGTATTCCTCGGCGTACTCGGTGCCGTGGGTGATGCAGTGCTTGATGCTGCGGGCAATCATGCCGCGGTCTTCGGGGTGCACGCCGCTCAGGTAGGCGCTGATGGGCAACTCGCCGGCCTGGGTCGGGTCCACGCCGTGCAGGGTGGCGAAATGGCTGTCGGCGATGAAGCGGTCTTCGCGGATGTCCCAGTCCCAGGTGCCCACGGCGTCGGTGGCGGCCAGGGCCAGGCGCAGGCGCTCTTCCGATTCCTGGCGGGCCTGTAGGTTGGCCTCGGAGCGTTTTTTCAGCTCCAGGGCCACGCGCCGGCGTTCGTTGGTTTCGATGGCGGTGACGAGGATACCCGCTACGTGCCCGCGTTCGTCGCGGATCGGGCTGTAGGTGAGGTCCAGCCACAGGTCGCTTTGGCCGTCGTCGTGTTGCAGGTTGAAGTATTGCTCGCTGTAAGTGCGTACCTGGCCTTGCAGCACGGCGTCGTAGATGGGCGCGGTGAAGTCCTTGAGCGCGGGCCACACCTGGTGGGTGGGCTGGCCGAAGGCGTGGGGGTGCTTGTTGCCGGCCAGCAGGGCGAAGCCGTCGTTGTAGAGCTGGGTCAGTTGCGGGCCCCAGAGCAGCAGCATGGGCATGGGCGAGTGGATCACGATGTCCACCGCCGTGCGCAGGCTCTGCGGCCACGCCGCTGCGGCGCCCAGGGGGCTGGCGGCCCAGTCCAGGCGTGAGATCAGGGCTTGGGCTTCGTTGGTGGCGGCGGTGGTCATCGGCAAGGTCCTGAGGCTGAGGCGCGATTGTGCGGCGCCCGGGCGTGGGGCACAACGCCTGGCGGTGGTGGGGCAACCAGGTGGCGGGGCAACAACCCTTGTGGGAGCGAGCCTGCTCGCGATGCGACCGGTACAGCCAAGACCGCCATCGCGAGCAGGCTCGCTCCCACACACTCGTCCCCCACAGGTGCCTAAGGGCCGCCCAGCAGCCCCGGCCGGGCTACTCGCGTAACTGCGGGCGGTCGCGGAACTCGTCCAGGGCTTGCGGGTTGGCCAGGGCGTCGGTGTTTTTCACGGGCAAGCCATGGACCACGTTGCGCACCGCCAGTTCGACCATTTTTCCGCTGAGGGTACGGGGGATGTCGTTGACCGCGAGAATTTTCGCCGGCACGTGGCGCGGTGTGGTGTTGGCGCGGATGACCTGGCGGATGTGTTGCTCCAGCGCCGCGTCCAGCGCCACGCCCGCGTGCAGGCGCACAAACAGCACCACCCGCACGTCGCCTTGCCACTGCTGGCCGATGGCGATGCTTTCCAGCACCTGGGGGACTTTATCCACCTGGCGGTAGATTTCCGCGGTGCCGATGCGCACGCCGCCGGGGTTGAGTACCGCGTCGCTGCGGCCATGGATCAGCATGCCGCCGTGGGCCAGTTCCTCGGCGTAGTCGCCCTGGGCCCAGACCCCGGGGAACTGGCTGAAGTAGGCGGCGCGCAACTGCTCGCCGCTGGGGTCGTGCCACAGGCCAATGGGCATGGCCGGGAAGTGGCGGGTGCACACCAGTTCGCCCTTTTCGCCGACCACCGGTTGCCCGGCCGCGTTCCATACCTGCACCGCCATGCCCAGGCTCTTGCCCTGGATCTCGCCACGGCGCACTGCTTGCCAGGGGTTGCCGGCGACAAAGCAGGAGACGATATCGGTGCCGCCGGACATCGACGCCAGGCACAGGTCGGCCTTGATCTGCTCGTAAACGTAGTCGTAGCTCTGCGGCGACAGGGCTGAGCCGGTACACAGGAGCGTCCTCAGGCTGCCCAGGTTGTGGCTGTGGCGCGGTTGCAGGCCTTCGGCCTGCAGGCTCGCCAGGTACTTGGGGCTGGTGCCGAACACGCTGATGGCCTCGGCGTCGATCAGGTCCAGCAGGCGTTCGGGCTGGGGGTGGAACGGCGAGCCGTCGTACAGCACCACGCGGCTGCCCACCGCCAGGGCCGAGACCAGCCAGTTCCACATCATCCAGCCGCAGGTGGTGTAGTAGAACAGGCCGTCGTCGCGGCCCAGGTCGGTGTGCAGGCCGTGTTCCTTGAGGTGCTGTAACAGCACGCCGCCGGTGCTGTGGATGATGCATTTGGGCACGCCGGTGGTGCCGCTCGAATACAAAATGTACAGCGGGTGGGCGAACGGCACCGCGACGAACTCAGGCTCGCCGCCGCTGTGGTAGAAGTCCGCCCACAGCGCCACGCGGGCCTGGGTGCGGTAATCCTCGACCCGCGCCTCGGGGCGGGCGTAAGGCACGATCAGCAACTGTTCGAGGGACGGCAGGCGTTGCAGGATTTCGTTGATCTTGGCGCTTTGGTCGAGGTTTTTACCGGCGTAGCGGTAGCCGGCGCAGGTGATAAGCACCTTGGGTTCGATCTGGCCGAAGCGGTCGATCACGCCTTGGGTGCCGAAGTCGGGCGATGAGCAGGACCAGATCGCCCCCAGGCTGGTGGTGGCGAGCATGGCCACCAGGGTTTGCCAGGTGTTGGGCATGCACGCCGCCACCCGGTCGCCCAGGCCCACGCCCGCTGCGCGCAGGCTTTTTTGCAGGCCGGCGACCTGCTCGGCGAGTTCGCGGTAGCTCAGGGTTTCGCGCTGGCCGTCTTCGCCGAGGGCAACCACCGCCGTGTGGGTGTCGCGGCGGCGCAGCAGGTGTTCGGCAAAGTTCAGGGTGGCCCCGGGGAACCACTGGGCGTCGGGCATCTGCGGGCCTTCGCGCAGCACGGCGTGGGGCGCGGCGTGCCACTGGACGTCGAAGAAATCGACGATGGCGTGCCAGAACTCGGCGCGCTGGTCGATGCTCCACTGGTGCAGGCTGGGGTAGTCGCGCAGGGCGATGCCGTGGCGGTCATGGAGCAGGCGCGCAAAGGCGTGCAGGCGGGAGGCGCGGATGCGCTCGGCGCTGGGTTGCCAAAGGATGTCGGACATAGAGGCCTCTTATTGTTGTGTGCAGCCAGCGGGCCAGCCCGCTGGCTACGACGGCAGCGACGGGCCTTACTGGGCCAACCACCCGCCATCGATGTTCCACGCCGCGCCGCGCACTTGGCTGCCGGCGTCGCTGCATAAAAACAGTACCAGCTCCCCCAGTTGCGAGGGCGTGACGAACGCCAGGGACGGTTGTTTCTCGGCCAGCAGGTCGTGCTGGGCCTGTTGCGGGTCGATGCCGCTGGCAATGCGCTCATCGATCTGTTTTTGCACCAGGGGCGTGAGCACCCAGCCGGGGCAGATGGCGTTGCAGGTGACGTTGCTGGTGGCGGTTTCCAGGCCCACCACTTTGGTCAGGCCGATGACCCCGTGCTTGGCCGCCACGTAAGCGGCCTTGCCCACCGAGCCGACTTGGCCATGCACCGAGGCGATGTTGATGATCCGCCCCCAGCCCTTGGCTTTCATCCCCGGCAAGCTCAAGCGGGTGCTGTGGAATACCGCGGACAGGTTGATGGCGATAATCGCGTCCCAGCGTTCGGCGGGGAACGCCTCCACCGCCGCCACGTGCTGGATGCCGGCGTTGTTGACCAGGATGTCGACACCGCCGAACTCGCGCTCGGCATAGGCGAGCATGTCGGCGATCTGCGCCGGGTCGCTGACGTCGGCGCCGTGGTGGCCGACCCGCCCGCCATAGTGCTCGACCTGGGCGATTACCGCCGAGGCGTCGCCGAAGCCGTTGAGGATCAGGTTGGCGCCGGCCTTGGCCAGGCTCAGGGCAATGCCCAGGCCGATGCCGCTGGTGGAGCCGGTGACCAGGGCGGTTTTGCCGTTCAATGTTTTCATGGGTGCCTCACACAATGCCGGTGGCATAGAAAGTAGCGATCACCACGAACACCGCAAGGGTCTTGATGAGCGTGATGCCGAAAATGTCCTTGTAGGCCTCGCGGTGGGTCAGCCCGGTCACGGCCAGCAGGGTAATCACCGCGCCGTTGTGGGGCAGGGTGTCCATGCCGCCGCTGGCCATGGAGGCGACGCGGTGCAGCACTTCCAAGGGGATGTTGGCCGCGTTGGCCGCCGCGATGAAGCTCTCGGACATGGCCGCCAGGGCAATGCTCATGCCGCCGGAAGCCGAGCCGGTGATGCCGGCCAGCAAGGTCACGGTAATGGCTTCGTTGACCAGCGGGTTGGGGATGCCCTTGAGCCAGTCGGCCAGCACCAGGAACCCCGGCAACGAGGCGATCACCGCACCGAAGCCGTACTCGGACGCGGTGTTCATCGCCGCCAGCAGCGCGCCGCTGACCGCGCTTTTGCTGCCCTCGGCCAGTTTGCTGCGGATGGCACTGAAGCCGAACACCAGGACCATGATGATGCCCACCAGCAACGCGGCCTGGACTGCCCAGATCGCGGTGAGCTTGGCGATTTCGGTCTGCACCGGCACGCTCATGCCCGGCAGGCTGAGGCTGTGGGTCTTGCCGTACCACTGCGGGATCCAGTGGGTGAACAGCAGGTTCATCACCCCCACCAGCAGCAGCGGCGACAGCGCAACCCAGGGGTTGGGCAGTTTGATGTCTTCGGCGGTTTCCGGCTCGTTGCGCAGCTCGGTGCCGTAGCCTTCGCCGGCCCGTTGCGCCTTGTTGCGCTGACGCGCCAGGTAGAGCATGCCGGCGCAGAACACGAAGATCGTGCCGATCAGCCCCAGCCAGGGCGCGGCCCAGGCCGTGGTGTTGAAGAAGGTGCTGGGGATGATGTTCTGGATCTGCGGCGTGCCGGGCAGGGCGTCCATGGTGAAGGAAAACGCGCCCAGGGCGATGGTGGCCGGGATCAGCCGCTTGGGGATGTTGCTCTGGCGGAACATCTCTGCGGCGAACGGGTACACCGCGAACACCACCACGAACAGCGACACGCCGCCGTAGGTCAGCAAGGCGCAGACCAGCACGATCACCAGCATGGCCTGGCGGGTGCCCAGCAGGCGGATCGCGGCGGCGACGATGGAGCGCGAGAACCCGGACAGCTCAATCAGCTTGCCGAACACCGCGCCCAGCAGGAACACCGGGAAGTACAGCTTGATGAAACCGACCATTTTTTCCATGAACACCCCGGTGAACGCGGGCGCGACGGCGGAAGGGTCCGTGAGCAACACGGCACCGAGGGCGGCAATGGGGGCGAAGAGGATGACGCTGTAGCCACGGTAGGCCGCCAGCATCAGCAGCGCGAGCGCGGCCAGGGCAATAATCACACTCATGGTGTGTCTCCATCGGATTGTTATTTTTGTGGGGTGCAACGGGTGTAGGAAAAATCCTTAGCGAGATCTATGCCAGGTTTTAAGTTGTTGAAATATATGAATATTTTATTGGTTTGGTAGCGAAGGGCAGGTATTTGTCTCTGTTGTGGGACGTAGGGCGCTATCGCGGGCAGGCCCGCTGCCACCACCGCAGCCTGTGAAACACGCTGTGGGCGCGGGCGTGCCCACGAAGGAGCGTACAGCGCGGTTGCGTCTCTTTTGGGAGATTTGAGTCTCTTTAGTGAGACTCGGCGATCCCCAATGCCAGCATTTTTTTGTACAGCGTCGAGCGCCCCAGCCCCAGGCGCTGGGCGGCTTCGCTGACTTTGCCGCCGCACTGGGCCAGGGTGGCCTCGATCAATTGGCGCTCGAAGCGCTGGCGGGCGGCGCTGAAGGTTTCGCCCTCCAGCACCGTGGTGGCGGGTGCCGGGGAGGGTTGCAGGGGGCTCAGGGTGCCAATGGCAGCAGCGATGGCCGGGGCGCCGAGAAGCAGGTCGTCGCTGAGCAGCGCCGCCCGTTCCAGCACGTTGCGCAGTTCGCGGATGTTGCCCGGCCAGGCGTGGCGGCCCAGCAGGGCCAGGGCGTCGCGGTCCAGTTCGTGCTGGCTGCGCAGCTCTTCGAGGATGGCTTCGCTCAGGGCCGGCAGGTCGTCCAGGCGTTCGCGCAGCGGCGGCACCTGGATCGGCAGGACGTTGAGGCGGTAGTACAGGTCGGCGCGAAACTCGCCGCGGCCAATCGCCGCTTGCAGGTCGGTGGAAGTGGCGGCGATCACCCGCACGTCGCTGTGGATCACCTCATTGGAGCCCAGCGGCTCGAATTCCTTTTCCTGCAACACCCGCAGCAGCTTGCTTTGCAGGGGCAGGGGCATGTCGCCGATTTCATCGAGAAACAGCGTGCCGCCCTGGGCGATCTGCAATTTGCCGGTGCGGCCCTTGCGGTCGGCGCCGGTAAAGGCGCCGGGCGCGGCGCTTGACCTCAAGGCTGGCGGCGCTGGTGCCGATGAAGTGGGCAAAGGTGTACTTGGCCTGGCGCGCGCGCAGCAGCGAGCGGGTGGAGGCCAGCTCTTCCTGCATGCTCATGTAGCGCTTGAGCATGGGCGAGAGGCTGCGCAACTCGTCGAACAGGGCAAAGCCGATGGCGCCGATTACCGCCCCGGCGTCGTCGTGGATCGGCAGGCGCATCACCACCAGCGGTTCCTTGGGGGTGTCCTGCATGTCCAGCAGGATCGGCCGCCCGCTGCGCACCACTTCGCGCAGCAGGCTGCCGGGGATCACGCTCTCGCAGGCGCGGCCCAGGGCCTGGGCGGCGGACTCCAGGCCGAAGCGGCGGGCGTAGCGCTCGTTCATCCAGACGATGTTGGCGTCGCGGTCGACGATCACCGTGCCCTCACTGGACTGCTCGATGATCTCGAACAGCGAGCGGATCGCCAGCAGGCGTACGCGTTGGTAATCCTTGAGGCTTTCGTTGTGGGGCATGGTGCGGGTCCGCTCAGGCTTTTTTCTTGGCGCTGGCCTCGGCCGCCAGGCATTCGAGGGCAAATTGTTCGGGGTAGGTCATCTGGATCTCGGTGGTTTCACCCTTGACCGTGCGCGAGCCGTCGAGGATGTAGCGGATGCGCTTGTCGGTCACGCCGATGCGCTTGGCGATCCAGCTGGGCGTCTGGCCGATGCGGCTGATGAGCTTGTCGGCGTAGTCGGTGGAGGGGTTGTAGCGTTCGGCGTTGGGGGTCATGGGGATTCCGCAGGTAAAAGTCGGTTAGCTGAGTGGGGGCTGGCCTGTCTGTGAAGCGGGTCCCACAGAGGTGTGCTTGCACACAAGCCAGCTCAAGGCGCCAAGGTTACAGCGTTTACCCCCGCTCCGGTCGCGGCAGCAGGCTGGCGGCCAGTAATTCCTGGGTGTAGGGGTGTTGGGGCGCGGTGAACAGGGTTTCGCTGGGGCCGCTTTCCACCACTTTGCCGTCCTTGATGACCAGCATGTCGTGGGCCAGGGCGCGGATCACCGCCAGGTCGTGGCTGATGAACAAATAGGTGAGGCCGTGTTTTTCCTGGAGGTCGCGCAGCAGGGCCACCACTTGCTTTTGCACGGTGCGGTCCAGGGCCGAGGTGGGTTCGTCCAGCAGGATCAGCGCCGGTTTGAGCACCAGGGCGCGGGCGATGGCGATGCGTTGGCGCTGGCCGCCGGAAAATTCGTGGGGGTAGCGGTGGCGGCTGGCGGGGTCCAGGCCGACCTCTTCGAGCACGCGGATCACTTGCCGCTCGCATTCGCCCGCGCTGCACGGGCTATGTACCTCCAGGCCTTCGCTGATGATCTGCGCCACCGACATGCGTGGGCTGAGGCTGCCGAAGGGGTCTTGGAAGACCACTTGCATCTGCTTGCGCCAGGGTCGCATCTGTTTGTGGTTGAGGCGGTCCAGGGCCTGGCCCTGGAAGCGGATGGCGCCGCTGGAGTCGATCAGGCGCAAAATCGCCTGGCCCAGGGTGGACTTGCCCGAGCCCGATTCGCCGACGATGCCCAGGGTCTTGCCCCGCTGCACGCTCAGGCTGATGCCGTCCACGGCGTGCAGGTGCTGCTTGGGCCGCAGCAAGCCGCCGCCGCTGCTGAATACCACGCGCAAGTCATCCACCTGCAACACCGCCTCGCGTTCGTCCCGGGGCAGGGCCTGGCCGTCGGGTTCGGCGTTGAGCAATTCGCAGCTGTAGGGGTGGCGCGGCTGGCTGAACAGTTGCTCGCAGTCGGCCTGTTCGACGATCTCCCCGGCGCGCATCACGCACACCCGTTGGGCGATGCTGCGCACCAGGTTGAGGTCATGGCTGATAAGCAGCAGGGCCATGCCCAAGCGCTGTTGCAGGGACTTGAGCAGGGCCAGGATCTTGCGCTGCACGGTCACGTCCAGGGCGGTGGTGGGTTCGTCGGCGATCAGCAATTGCGGCTCGCAGGCCAGGGCCATGGCGATCATCACCCGTTGCCGCTGGCCGCCGGAGAGTTGGTGCGGGTAGCTCTTGAGGCGCTGCTCGGGGTGGCGGATGCCCACCAGCTCCAGCAGTTCCACGGTGCGCTGTTGCGCGGCCTTGCCGCCCAGGCCCTTGTGCAGCAGCAGGGTTTCGCCGATCTGCTTTTCCACGCTGTGCAGCGGGTTCAGGGACGTCATGGGCTCCTGGAAGATCATCGCGATGCGGTTGCCGCGCACTTGGCGCAGCACGCTGGCGCCGGCGCCCAGCAGTTCCTGGCCCTGGTAGCGGATGCTGCCCGTGGTCTGGGTGCCGGCTTGGGGCAGCAGTTGCAGGATCGAATGGGCGGTCACCGACTTGCCCGAGCCGGACTCGCCCACCAGCGCCAGGCACTCGCCGGGGCGGATGTCCAGGCTCAGGTGGCGCACCACGCACTGGCCGCTGAAGGCGACGCTCAGGTCGCGGATTTCAATCAGGTTGTCAGTCATGGGTTGCGCTCAGGATCGCGGGTCAAAGGCATCGCGCAAGGCCTCGCCAATGAACACCAATAGGGAAAGGATCAGCGCCAGGGTGAAAAACGCTGTCAGCCCCAGCCACGGCGCTTGCAGGTTTTGTTTGCCCTGGGCAATCAACTCGCCCAGGGAGGCGCTGCCGGCGGGCATGCCGAAGCCGAGAAAATCCAGGGCGGTGAGGGTGGAAATCGCCCCGGTGAGGATGAACGGCAGGTAGCTCAGGGTGGCGTTCATGGCGTTGGGCAGGATGTGCCGCACGATCACCTTGCGGTCGCTCAGGCCCAGGGCACGGGCAGCCTTGACGTACTCCAGGTTACGCCCGCGCAAAAACTCGGCGCGCACCACGTCCACCAGGGCCAGCCAGGAAAACAGCGCCATGATGCCCAGCAGCCACCAGAAGTTGGGCTCCACGAACCCCGACAGGATGATGAGCAGGTACAACACCGGCAGCCCCGACCAGACCTCCAGCAAACGCTGGCCCAGCAGGTCGACCCAGCCGCCGTAGTAGCCTTGCAAGGCGCCGGCGGCGATGCCGATCAGGGCGCTCAGGGCGGTCAGCGCCAAGGCGAACAGGATCGACACCCGGGCGCCGAAAATCACCCGCGCCAGCACGTCCCGGGCTTGGTCGTCGGTGCCCAGCCAGTTTTGCGCGCTGGGCGGGCTCGGCGCCGGTTGGGTGAGGTCGTAGTTGGGCGTGTCGTGGCTGAATGGGATGGGCGGGAACAGCAGCCAGCCGCCGCCGTCGCGGATCAGGTGCTGCACGTAGCTGCTGCGGTAATCGGCCTGGAACGGCAGTTGGCCGCCGAAATCCTGCTCGGTGTAGCGCTTGAACACGGGGAAGTGCAAGGCACCCTGGTAGCTGACCACCAGGGGTTTGTCGTTGGCGATCAACTCGCCCCCCAGGGTCAGGGCGAACAGGCCGATAAACAGCCATAGTGACCACCAGCCGCGGCGGTTTTGCTTGAACCGCTCCAGGCGTCGGCGGCCCACGGGAGAGAGGCTGAACATCAGGCGTTCCTCCCGGCGAAGTCGATGCGTGGGTCGAGCAGGGTGTAGCACAGGTCGCCGATGAGTTTTATCAGCAGGCCGAACAGGGTGAAGATGAACAACGAGCCGAACACCACCGGGTAGTCCCGGGACACGGCCGCTTCATAGCTCATGCGCCCCAGGCCATCGAGGGAGAAAATCACTTCGATCAACAGGGAGCCGGCAAAAAACACGCTGATAAACGCCTGGGGAATGCCCGCCACCACCAGCAGCATCGCGTTGCGCAGCACGTGGCCGTAGAGCACGCGGCGTTCGCTCAGGCCCTTGGCGCGGGCGGTGACCACGTACTGGCGGGTGATTTCGTTGAGGAAGGCGTTTTTGGTGAGGATGGTCAGGCTGGCGAACCCACCGATCACCAGGGCCGTGACCGGCAGCACCAGGTGCCAGAAGTAATCGGCGATTTTGCCCAAGGTGCTCAGTTGCTCGAAGTTCTCCGACACCAGGCCGCGCACCGGGAACCAGTTCCACGACGTGCCGCCGGCAAACAGCACGATCAGCAGCATGGCGAAGAGGAACGCGGGCATGGCGTAGCCGAGGATGATCGCGGTGCTGCTCCAGATATCGAACGCGCTGCCATGGCGCACGGCTTTGCGGATGCCCAGGGGGATCGACACCAGGTAGGTGATGAGGGTGGCCCACAGGCCCAGGGAAAGGGTCACGGGCATTTTTTCCAGGATCAGGTCGGTGACGCTGGCGCCGCGAAAGAAGCTGTTGCCCAGGTCGAAGCGGGCGTAGTGGCTGAGCATCAGCCACAGGCGTTCGTGGGCCGGTTTATCGAAGCCGTATTGCTTTTCGATGTCCTGGATCAGCTTGGGGTCCAGGCCACGGCTGGCCCGCGAACTGCTGCTGACGCCATCGCCGGAGGCCCCCGCGCCGCCGCCGATGCCTTGCAGGTGGGCGATGGCCTGTTCCACCGGCCCGCCAGGGGCGGCTTGGACGATGACGAAATTGACCAGCAGGATCAGTAGCAGCGTGGGGATTATCAGCAGCAGGCGCCGCACGACGTAGGCGAGCATCAGCGTGGCCCCCCGGGCTGGCCACGGCGGATGCGCTCGGCGGCCATCTGTTGGTTGGTCAGGGGCACGCGGCTCACCTCCCACCAGGTTTCGATGGCTTCTTCATTGCTGGCGGGGGTGGCGGGCATGCCGAAGCGGTTCCACCACACGGTGGAAGTGCCGGGCGGGTAGTAGTTGGGAATCCAGTAGTAGTTCCATTGCAGCACCCGGTCCAGGGCATGGGCGTAACGCAACATCTGCGCTTGGCTGGTGGCCTTGACCAGGCCGGTTATCAGGCTGTCGACGGCGGGGTCTTGCAGGGCCATGGTGTTGCTGGAACCGGGGTCCAGGGCGGCCGCCGAACCGAAGTAGTTGTACAGCTCCAGCCCCGGCGAAGGGCTGGCGGGGTAGCCGGTGACGATCATGTCGTAGTCCCGGGCCATGATCCGGTTCAGGTACTGGGAAGCGTCGATGCGCCGGATGTTCAGGGTGATGCCGATCTGCGCCAGGGTGCGCTTGTAGGGCAGCAGCAGGCGTTCGATGCCGCCCTGGGTGTTGAGGAAGGTGAAGCTCAACGGCTCGCCGGCGGCATTGACCAGGCGATCGCCGTCGGGTTTCCAGCCTGCCGCTTCGAGCAGGGCCAGGGCTTGCAGTTGCTTGTCGCGGATCACCCCGCTGCCATCGGTTTTCGGCGCCTCGAAGACCTGGGTGAACACCTCGTCGGGGATCTGCCCGCGTAAGGGTTCGAGGATCGCCAGTTCTTCGGCATCGGGCAGGGCCCGGGCCGCCAGGGCGGTGTTGGAAAACACGCTTTGCTGGCGGATGTACTGGTTGCGCATCATCTGCCGGTTGCTCCACTCGAAATCCCACAGCAGCGCCAGGGCCTGGCGCACGCGGCGGTCCTTGAACAGCGGTTTTTGCAGGTTGAACACGTAGCCCTGGGCCGGTTGCGGCATGTCCTTGGCCAGGTGGGCCTTTTGCAGGCGCCCATCGTCCAGGGCCGGGCCGTTGTAGCCCACGGCGAAGGCGGAGGCGAGGAATTCGCGGTTGTAGTCGTAGGCGCCGCCGCGCAGCACCTGGCGGGCGACGTCGGTGTCGCCGAAGTATTCGATGCTGAACCGGTCGAAGTTGTACAAGCCACGGCTCACGGGCAGGTCCTTGCCCCACCAGTCGGGGTTGCGGGCGAAGGTGATGCTGCGCCCCGAATCGATGCTGCTCACCCGGTACGGGCCGCTGCCCAGCGGCGCCTCGTAGCCGCCGCCGTTGGCGAAGTCGCGGGTTTTCCACCAGTGCTGGGGAAACACCGGCAGGGTCGCCAGGTCCAGGGGCAGGGTGCGGTTTTCGTTGCTCTTGAAGTCGAAGCGGATCACCCGCGCCGATTCCACCGCCACGCCTTGAACGTCGGCGAACTGGGTGCGAAAACGCAGGCTGCCCTGGGTCATCAGCAGGTCGTAGCTGTAGCGCACGTCCTCAGCGGTGATCGGCGTGCCATCGGCAAAGCGGGCCTTGGGGTTGAGGTAGAAGCGCAGCCACAGGCCATCGTCGGCGCGCTCCATTTGCTGGGCCACCAGGCCGTACACGGTGTAGGGCTCGTCGAGGGAGCGCTGGGCCAGGGGCGAGTAGATCAGGCCGTCGATCTGCGACACGCCGATGCCTTTGTCGCCATAGGGCAGCACATGGTCGAAGCGGCCGATTTCCAGGGCCGAGCGGCGCATGCTGCCGCCCTTGGGGGCCTGGGGGTTGGCATAGGCGAAGTGGCTGAAGCCGGCGCGGTACTTGGCCGGTTCACCGTAAACCGTCATGGCGTGGCTGGGGGTGGCCTGGGCGGCAGTGGCGCCGAGCACTATCGCCAGGGCGGCGAACAACAATGAGGGAAGAGCCAGTCGCATGGTCAGCCTTACAGCCTTGGGGTCGAAACAGCCTTTTTACGCGAGCGGCCCATGGCTCGCCAGCCCCGGTGCCGCGCCCAAACACAACGGCCCGCGAAAGGCGGGCCGTTGTGGGGAGCGTATGTGCCGGATCAGTCCTGGCGGCTGGTCACTTCCAGCAGGTGGTAGCCGAACTGGGTTTTCACCGGGCCCTGGACCACGTTGACCGGGGCGCTGAAGACCACGGTGTCGAATTCCTTGACCATCTGGCCTGGGCCGAAGGAACCGAGGTTGCCGCCGTCGCGGCTCGATGGGCAGGAGGAGTTGGCTTTGGCGATTTCAGCGAAATCGGCGCCGCCTTCGATTTGTGTCTTGAGTTCGTTGCACTTGTCTTCGGTGGCAACGAGGATGTGGCGGGCAGTGGCTTTGGCCATGGGGAGGTACTCCGTTCAACTGTCAATAAAACGCCGAGCCTACCGGATTGCGCGACGGATTTCTCGTCAAAGTGCCGGGTGGAGCGTTGGGCTTACAGGCCCAGGGCCTGCAATCGCTGCGCATGCTCGACATACAGCTCAATAGCGTCCTGTTCGCCGCCCGCCGTCGGGGCGAGGCTTTGCAGGTGGTCCAGGGCGTAGTCGGAACGGATCACCGTGCCCAGGTGGGAGCTGTAGCGCCCGACCACGCCGTCGTTCTGGTCGGCTTCGGTGGTGAAGTAGTCGCAAAACGCCTGGCACACTTGGCGCAGAGGCTCGTTGCCACGCACACCGGGGCGCAGGGTGCCGCTCCAGGAAAAGTAGCGCACACCGTTGATTAGTTCCTGGCCCGCGCCGCCCCAGGTGGCGGGCAGGCCCTGGGGGTATTTGTCGTTGAACGCGCCGACGCCTTCGGTGGACAGCGCATTGAGTGCCGCGATGGTGGCGGTGGGCAGTTGGGAGTGGCCGCTGAGCAGGGTGATGAAGTCGGCGAACAGGTGGGTAACGGCTGCCGCCACGGGTTCGGGTAGGCGCCCGGGAATCAGGGCCTTGTGTAGGTAGTCGGCCAGTTCGGAGCCATGGTTGGGGCCGCTGACCGAGGTGATCGAGGCCACCAGCGCCGGGTGGGTGGCAGCCACATAGCGCGCCGCCAGAGCCCCTTGGCTGTGGCCGATGAGGTTGACTTTGCTGGCCTGGGTGCCGGCCAGCACCCGTTGGATTTGCAGCAGCAATTGTTCGCCACGGGCTTCGTTGCAATGGGTGGCGGACAGGTAAGGGATGAACACCCGTGCGCCGGCCTGGCGCAAGGCGTGTTTGACGGCCTGGAAGAGGGGAACGTTGTCGATACTCTCGAAACCGAACAGCCCATGAACCAAGAGGATGGGGTGCTGGGTGGTTGCATTCCGTTGCATGGTCTTTCCTTTTTGCGGTGAGGGAAGCAGTCGAGGTTTTCCCCACTCTAGTGCAGGCGCCGGGTGGGAATGTGTAGGAAAGAGCCTCTGTATGGCGTCGAAGTTGGACAAAAAACTGTGGTTTTTTTAAACCTATTGGGATGCACTGTCATGGCGCATCGCCCTACAGGCCATGGCCTGCTTGGGCTCTCATAGGGCTCGTGGTTTTACCTTCGCGGAAGAAGGTAAATATCTGATAGGTAACCCGGAGCCTGGCGGGTGCAGGCTCCTGAGTGGTTTTACACGACCGCCGGGTGCGGGCGGCGGGCATCGCGCAACTGGCGGGCGGCGTCGCTCAACAACGCTTCGGTGGCGGCCCAGCCGAGGCAACCATCGGTGATCGAAACACCGTAGCGCAGGTTCCCGG
Organism: Pseudomonas sp. MF08875; assembly: GCF_059862525.1. Taxonomy (NCBI): domain Bacteria; kingdom Pseudomonadati; phylum Pseudomonadota; class Gammaproteobacteria; order Pseudomonadales; family Pseudomonadaceae; genus Pseudomonas; species Pseudomonas sp. MF08875. Next base: position 30,047 of record NZ_JCBCUW010000015.1, on the reverse strand, counting down.
TCAGGGGCTGGCAACCCTCGAACAGATGGCTTTCGAGCATCACTCCCATCAACTGATGGTTGCCGTGCAGGCGTTGCTCTAGCACTTGGGCGAACACCTGGGGTTGGCGCAACGGGTCTTTGCCGCTGTTGGCGTGGCTGCAATCGACCATCAGCCTTGGGGTGATGGCCAGTTGTTCCAGGTTGCGCTGCACCTGGGCGACGTGTTCGCGGCTGTAGTTGGGGCCTTGATGGCCGCCGCGCAACACCAGGTGGGTGTCGGGGTTGCCCGGGGTCTGGATGATGGCCGGGTGGCCCTGGCTGTCGACGCCGAAATGGCGGTGCGGGTGGCTGGCCGAGCGCATCGCGTCGCAGGCAATGGCCACGCCGCCATCAGTGCCGTTCTTGAAGCCCACGGGCAGGCCCAGGCCGCTGGCCATTTCCCGGTGGATCTGCGATTCAGTGGTGCGCGCGCCGATGGCAACCCAGCTGAGCAGGTCATCGAAGTAACCGGCGGCCATGGGTTGCAGCAGCTCGGTGGCGATTGGCAGGCCCATGCCGAGCATTTCGCGCATCAGGTGGCGCGACAGCTCCAGGCCGGCGGCCATGTCGTCGCTGCCATCGAGGTGCGGGTCATACGCCAGGCCTTTCCAGCCCACGGTGGTGCGGGGTTTTTCGACGTAGGCGCGCATCACCAGCAGCAGGTCGTCGCTGAGTTGATGGGCAAGGTGGGCGAGTTTGTCGGCGTATTCGAGGGCCGATTGCGGGTCGTGGATCGAGCAGGGCCCCACGACGACCAGCAGGCGCGAGTCCTGGCCATTGAGGATGGCACGCACCGCTTGGCGGTGGTCGGCGACCTGGCGGCTCAAGGCGGCGGCCAGAGGCAGTTGCTGCTGGAGTTGCAGCGCGGTGGGCAGGCGTTGGGTCAAGGCCTGGTTGGCGCAATTCAACAGTGGTACAGCGCAAATGGACGAGTTCATATTCGGGCTTCCTGGGCTGGCGGCGGGTTCGTGCCCGCGCGTCGGCCCTAGTGGGGTGTTCGACAATGGGCCGGGTTGGCAGTGGGTTCGGCGATGCCACCTGTGGGTGACCGGTCGGAGGCGGCAGGCTGGCCCGAACGGAGGTTGGTAAATCGCCAGGCGCAAGCATTGTCGTGACGGTAATAAGCGGTGCGGTTCATGTGTATTTCCTTAAATTGAATGGGGCGTGAGGCAAAAATGGACAGCTTGAAAAAACAAAACCCCCGGTCGGGAAGCCGACCGGGGGTTGAGAAAACTCAAGTGGGCGACCCGTGAAAGTGGGCGCCGGAAGTGGGTATCAGGCGCGCCAGTGGCTAAACCAATACCCAAAATAAAAGTTGACCGGAGTATTCACCCAGGCAGCGGCAACCGGGCGCGAGGCGCTGGCGGTGTGACGAGGCTGTGGGAGGGTGTGTTGCATGGTGTTTCTCCGATGAAGTGGGCCGAGCTTACTAGAGGCCGGCCCCGGGGTTCAATGGGAAATTGCTATCAGTGTGCTCACCCTTGGCTATCGCGTGGCACACTCAGGGCGTTTGACCACCGATCCCCTCTATTGCCAAGGAAGAATGCAATGCCCGATACCCCCGTTGTCATCGAGCGCCTGACCACCGCCCACATCGACGGCATCACTGCGCTTTACAACGAGCCGGCGGTGACCCGCCAAGTGCTGCAAATGCCGTTTCAATCCCCCGAACTGTGGCGCACGCGCCTGGCCACGGCGGATGAGCGGCACCTGCGCCTGGTGGCGCTGTATCAGGGCGCGGTGGTGGGTAATTGTGGCCTGGAGCAGTTCTCTCGGGTGCGGCGCAGCCATTGCGGCGCCATTGGCATGGGTGTCTCGGTGGCGTGGCAGGGCAAGGGCATCGGTTCGCTGTTGCTGGCCACGGCGTTGGAGGTGGCAGACAACTGGATGAACCTGCAACGAGTGGAGCTCACGGTGTTCGCCGACAACGAGGCGGCCATCGGCCTGTACCGCAAGTTCGGTTTTGTCGAGGAAGGCCGGTTGTGCGATTACGCGGTGCGTGATGGCGCCCTGGTGGATGTGCTGAGCATGGCGCGCTTGCGGCGCACGCGCTGAGCCCGGTGGCGCCGGCGGTATTAGTCATACGCCGGCGTCGCGCATCTGCCATGATCCAGGCTTTGCAGCCACGGCTGACCCAGGGAACACCGCGATGAATGACGTACAGCAATTGGGCGAGATGCTGCGCCACTACGCACAGAGCGAAGCGCACAAAAAGCAGGTGTTTGAAACCCAGTCGGCGCAGTGGGCGGTGCGGATCGGCCAGTTGTTCGACCAGATCGAGCAATGGCTGGCACCGGTACAGGTGCCGGAGTTGCTGCGCGTCAGCCGCGAAGCCTATGTGGCCTCGGGGCCTGCGGTGCCGGTAGAAAGTTCGCCGTTCAAGACCGAGAAACTGACCATCCTGATCGCCGGCAAACCGGTGGAATTCGTGCCCCAGGTGATGGGCGCCGGTGGGGCCATTGCCCTGGCGGTGGCGGGCCTGACCGCCGCGCGCTACGGCAGCATTTCCCTGGTCTGCCAGCCACCGGCCGGCGAGTGGCAATGGTGCAAGACCAACGGCCTCAAAGACCCCGACACCTTCGCCTTCGATGCCAATTTCCTGGCCCAACAATTACAGGGGCTGATCCCGCGCGAGCGGGGGTAGCCCACCCGGTAAAACCTGTGGGAGCGGGCGAACCCGCTCTCTCAAGTCAGATCTCGATATTGCCCCAACCCTTTTTCGCTTCCGGTGGCGCCACGGCATCGATGCGCTTGCCGGTGGCCAGTTCCACGCGCCGGGCGACTTCGGGGTCGTCGGCGAAGGGGATCAGGCTGGCGTCGTCCAGGCTTTTGGCCGACTGGTTGCGCAAGCAATACTCGACCGCCAGGTACAGGCACGCCACCGCGCCCACGTTCAGTGCTAGCTCGATCATCACGCAGCTCCTTGGAAAAAAAATGAGGCGCACGCCGCGAAGGCGTGCGCCGCAGGTCAGGCGATCCGGGCGTCGGCTTCGGCGACCTTGAGGTCCGCCACACGCACTGTGCGCCAGGTGTTGTAGGCCATCAGCAGCATGCCGGCGAGGAAGAACGCGCCACCGACGAAGCGCACCACAAACCCCGGGTGGCTGGCCTGCAAGGCCTCGACGAACGAGTAGGTGAGGGTGCCGTCGTCGTTGATCGCGCGCCACATCAGGCCCTGGGTGATGCCGTTGACCCACATCGAGGCGATGTACAGCACGGTGCCGATGGTTGCCAGCCAGAAGTGCAGGTTGATAAGCGGCGTGCTGTACATCTGCTCGCGGCCGAACACCTTGGGAATCATGTGGTACAGCGAGCCGAAGGTAATCATCGCCACCCAACCCAACGCGCCGGCATGGACGTGGCCGATGGTCCAGTCGGTGTAGTGGGACAGGGCGTTGACCGTCTTGATCGCCATCATCGGCCCCTCGAACGTCGACATCCCGTAGAACGCCAGCGACAGCACCAGAAAGCGCAGGATCGGGTCGGTGCGTAACTTATGCCAGGCGCCGGAGAGGGTCATCATGCCGTTAATCATCCCGCCCCAGCTCGGCGCCAGGAGGATCAGCGACATCGCCATGCCCAGCGACTGCGCCCAGTCCGGCAGTGCGGTGTAGTGCAAATGGTGGGGGCCGGCCCAGATGTACAGGGTAATCAGCGCCCAGAAGTGCACGATGGACAGGCGATAGGAATACACCGGCCGCCCGACCTGCTTGGGCACGAAGTAATACATCATCCCCAGGAACCCCGTGGTGAGGAAAAAGCCCACCGCGTTATGCCCGTACCACCACTGCACCATGGCGTCGGTGGCGCCGGAATACACCGGGTAGGACTTGAACCAGTCCACCGGGATCGCCAAGTGGTTGACCACGTGCAACATGGCGATCACCAGGATGAACGCGCCGAAAAACCAGTTGCCCACGTAGATGTGCTTGGTCTGGCGACGTACCACGGTGGTGAAGAACACCACGGCATAGGCCACCCACACCACCGCCATCCACACCGCGCCGGTGAACTCGATCTCGGCGTATTCCTTGGTGGTGGTGTAGCCCAGCGGCAGGCTCACCAGCATGATGACGATCACCGCTTGCCAGCCCCAGAAGGTGAACGCCGCCAGGGTGTCGGAGTACAGCCGCACCTGGCAGGTGCGCTGCACCGCGTAGTAACTGGCGGCGAACTGGGCGCTGCCAGCGAAGCCGAAAATCACCAGGCTGGTGTGCAAAGGGCGCAGGCGCCCGAACGTGGTCCAGGGCAGGTCTAGGTTCATGTCCGGCCACACCAGTTGCGAGGCGATCCACACGCCCATGGCCATTCCGATGACGCCCCATACCACGGTCGCCACGACAAATTGGCGGACAACCTTGTAGTTATAGGCTTGCCCGATTGCTGCTGTGCTCATGGTCAATTCTTCCACGGTTGCAAACAAAGTCTTGCCAGGCCACCCGGTCTGGCAGGGGGACTTACTGTAGAAACCGTGGGCGAAACAAAACAGACTCAGAAAAACTGCATTAATACGGATCAGATTTAGAGCAAGCCAGTTAAGGGTTTTGCATCGCTGATATGGTTTTTATGGCTGTACCTGAATCTTTAAGCGACTGAGCTGCTGGGCCATAGTGGCAACCCCGTGAAGCCCGCCGACAGAGCGCGGCCAGTGCTGATTGATGAGGTAGCCACATGTACCAGTACGACGATTACGACCGGGCCCTGGTGCTGGAGCGGGTGGCGCAGTTTCGCGACCAGGTCCGGCGTTTTACGGCCGGCGAGTTGAGCGAAGAAGAGTTCCTGCCCCTGCGCCTGCAAAACGGCCTGTACCTGCAAAAGCACGCCTACATGCTGCGCGTGGCGATCCCCTACGGCACCCTGGGCGCGGCGCAGTTGCGTACCCTGGCCGGCATCGCCCGGGATTTCGACCGTGGCTACGGCCACTTCACCACGCGCCAGAACATGCAGTTCAACTGGATCGAACTGGCCCAGGTGCCGGACATCCTCGAACGCTTGGCCGCCGTCGACATGCACGCCATCCAGACCTCCGGCAACTGCGTGCGCAACATCACCACCGAGGCTTTCGCCGGGGTGGCCGCCGACGAGTTGATCGACCCGCGGCCGCTGGCCGAGATCCTGCGCCAATGGTCCACCATCAACCCCGAATTCCTGTTCCTGCCGCGCAAGTTCAAGATCGCCATCTGCTCGGCCGAACAGGACCGCGCGGCGATCATGATGCACGACATCGGCCTCTACCTTTACCGCGACGGCGCCGCGCAAATGCGCCTGCGGGTGATGGTCGGCGGGGGGCTGGGGCGCACGCCGATCCTCAGCCAGCCGATCCGCGAAGGCCTGGAGTGGCAGCACCTGCTGTCGTACGTCGAGGCGGTGCTGCGGGTGTACAACCGCCACGGGCGGCGCGACAACAAGTACAAGGCGCGCATCAAGATCCTGGTCAAGGCCCTGGGCATCGAGGCCTTCGCCCGGGAAGTCGAAGAGGAATGGCAGCACCTCAAGGACGGCCCGGCGCAACTCACCGAGGCCGAATACCAGCGGGTGGCCGAGGCCTTCGTCAGGCCGTGCTATCAGAGCCTGGCCGACACCGACCTGAACTTTGGCACGCACCTGAGCGACAGCCCGGCCTTCGCCCGCTGGGTGGCGCGCAACGTGCAGCCGCACAAAGTGGCGGGCTACACCAGCGTGGTGCTATCGACCAAGCCGGGCCCGGGCGCGCCACCGGGCGACGTCACCGCCGCGCAGATGGACGCTGTCGCCGATTGGTCCGAGCAGTTTGGTTTTGGCGAAATCCGCATCGCCCACGAACAGAACATCATCCTCCCGGACGTGCCTAAGGCGGCCCTACATGCCCTGTGGCAGCAGGCATGTGCGCACGGTTTGGGCAGCGCCAACGTCGGCCTGCTGACCGACATCATTGCCTGCCCGGGCGGCGATTTCTGCGCCCTGGCCAATGCCCGCTCGATCCCCATTGCCCAGTCGATCCAGGGCCGTTTCCAGCAATTGGATTTTCTCCACGACCTGGGGGACATCAGCCTGAACATCTCTGGCTGCATGAACGCCTGCGGCCACCACCACATCGGCAACATCGGCATCCTGGGGGTGGATAAAAACGGCAGCGAGTGGTTCCAGATCACCCTCGGCGGCGCCCAGGGCAACAACAGTGCGCTGGGCAAAGTCATCGGCCCGTCCTTCAGTGCCGAGGAAGTGCCAAGCGTGATCGAACACATCATCGCCACCTTCGTGCGCTACCGCGAAAGCGAGGAACTGTTCATCGACACCGTGCAACGCATTGGCCTGGAGCCGTTCAAGGAGCGGGTGTACGGCGCGGCCCTGGAGGTGTCGGCATGAACAACCTGCTGCGCCTGTACGGCGCCGAGGCGCGGATCGTCGGCGACGACCCCTGGACCTTGCTGCGCGACCCCCAAGCGCCACTGCCCGCCGGGCCGGCGATCCTGCCGCTGGCGCTGTGGCTGCTCTATCACCGCGGCGAAGACGGCGTGTGGCTGGGGCCGGACGATGAGGTACAAAGCCTGGCGCCGTGGCTGGCGCAACTGCCGCTGATTGCCCTGGACTTCCCCAGTTTTCGCGACGGCCGCGCCTACAGCCAGGCCTACCTGCTGCGCACGCGCCTGGGCTGGCAAGGGCAACTGCGCGCCATTGGCGATGTGCTGCGCGACCAGCTCAGCCACATGCGCCAATGCGGTTTCGACGCCTTCGCCGTGCGTAAAGACAAATGCGCCGAAGACGCCCTCAAAGGCCTGGCCGGCATGAGCGTGCACTACGGCCGCAGCGCCATCGAACCGCGCCCGCTGTTTCGCCGGCGCTGAACCCCAAGCCCACCGTGCATGGCCTGTAGGGGATGGGAGGCCGGCCATTGTGGGGAGCAACTGTCTTACCCCTAGCCTTCGTCACCGCTACACAGTGCCGCCATCGCGAGCAGGCTCGCTCCCACAGAGGAAAATGAAAATCCCACCCACACCGCAGTTCAACTGTGTGGCGGGTCACCCATGATGGATGGGCCGTTCCTGGCCTTCTCTGTGGGAGCGGGCCCGCCCGCGATAGCCATGACCCACAACGCTTGGCCTTGGCGAAGGAACCGGGTGGTTTCGTTTTCGCCCTTGAACGTCACGCTAGCCATCTTGCCCAGCACCGTTTGCGCGTCGGCCACCTGCATCGCCATCGATGGTGGGAGACTTGCCAGGCCTGTGCCTGCGTGCTGTGGCAGGTTTGGCATTGGGTTTCATCGACATGCTTTGCCGGCGCGGGTTGGCTGGCGAGCAGAAACCCGCCCATGGCCGCGATCAGCAGCACCCGCACGGGGCAGTGACGGGGAACAGGTAGCGGTTAGTGGCGGGGGCGGGCGAATCAGGACGTGGCGCAGCAGCATTATTTTTAGGTTTGGGCATTGCAACTTCCGTAGTCCAGAGGCTTCGACCTGTCGGGGCGGGCGAGGCTGGGTGCAGCTTTGACGCCCAGCGGCGGTCTGTCAAATGAGGGGTGTGAAATACCCCACAGCGCTAAATGAATATTCGCTGCGCGCCTCACTAAAAGTCTGAAGCTTGGCTATACCTAAGGTTCCTTTATTCCCGTACCGTTGCCGGTCATCTGACAGGAGCTACAGCATGAAGCTTGGACTAATGGTTAGCGCGCTATGCGTCGCTTGCGTCGCAGTGGTGGGCTGTTCCAGCAAGGTGACCCAGCCTGAGGACTACTCCGGGTTCCTCAAGGACTACAGCCGCCTCAAGGAAGCCAAGTCGCCCTCGGGCGTGGACGTGATGCGCTGGGTCGACCCCAGCCTGAAGGTGGGCCAGTACACCAGTGTCTACGTCGAACCGACCCAGCTCTACCCGCAACCCCAGCCCACGGTGAAAATCCCTCAAAGCACCCTGTCAGGCATCACCAGCTACTACGACCAGGCCCTCAAGCGGGAAATCAGTAAATCCCTGCCCCTGGCCAATGCCCCAGGCCCGGGTGTGATCGTGGTGCGCGCGGCCATCACCGCCGTCAGCAGCAAGACCGAAGGCCTCAAGGCCTATGAAGTGATCCCGATTGCCCTGGTGGCCGCAGCCGTAAGCACCGCCAGTGGCATCCGCGACCAGGAAACCGACCTGGCCACCGAAGCGGTGTTCCTCGACGGCGGCACCCACAAAGTACTGGCCCAAGTGGTGCGCAAAGGCACCGGCAAGCCGCTGGAAAACGATTCCCAAGTGATGAAAGCCACTGACGTGAAAAACGTCATCGACGGCTGGGCGGCGGATCTGCACCAGTCCTACCTCAAGCTCAAGGCCCAGTAACTTCCCCCCCCCCACCCTTGCTACGCCCATCCCTGTGGGCGCTGGCAAGCCAGGCGCCTACGGGGGCGGGGTGAGCGCCCCGTGGCGCGCGCCACCTTTTTTGTAGCAAGCGGGTTTACCCGCGCTCGGCTGCGCAGCGGCCGTAAACGGTGCCCGGCGCAATGCCGTGTTGGGGCTGCTGTCGGTGCGTTGTAGCCAATCGACTGGCGATGGTGTCTGATGCCGCACTCGAGTGTCAGGAGCAAAACCGTGTTCGAAGGCGAGGTGTGCAAGGTCAGGGGGTTTTTGGTGGTGCGTCAGCCCGACGGCACCTTGCTGCCGTTGTACAGCCCCGCCAGGAAGGTGAAGGAGGGCGAATGGGTGCGCTTTAACGTGGTCAACGGCCCGGTCGGCCTGGTGGCGCACATCCTTTGAACGGCCGTTTCATTGCCCGATAAACCAACGGTAATAGGGGTTGGCGCTGTCGCCGGCCATCACTTCGCGGATGTCCCGCGCCCAGGCTGCGCGATCACCGGCGTAGGCGTGCAGGCTGGCGCGGTAGAACTGCATCAGGCGCCGCTGGTGGCGGTCCATGCGCGCGTCGAACGCGGCGTCGGCATTGTGCAATACCGGCGCCTGACGCAGGTCGAGCAGCGCCGGCAGCACCCGGGTGATCTCCTGGCTGCGCACCCAGGGCGCGTACTCGATGCGCGGCTGGTCATCGGTCACCGCCAGGGCCCCGGCGGCGAAGCGCTCCAGGCCGGCACGGTCGGTGACCCACGTGGCCAGCAGCGCCGCAGTGGAGCCCACGCCCACCTCTTGCAGGGCGCTGCGCCCGTGCCGACCAGGCTCAATGGCAGAGCATCGTGCAGCAGGCCAGCAGCACCGAGGAGCGTTACCGGGCGCAGTTGGCGGCGATCAACGCTCCAGCGTCAGCAGTGGGGGGCTCAGCTATCGCAGGTGCTTGAGCGCGCGTAACGGCAACTGGTGGCGCAACGCATACAGCAGGGCAGCGGGCCGGGCCAGGCGCCTTGCCAACTGTCGACGGCTGTGAGGGATGTCCCGGCGCGCCCCTGCGTTCGGCGGTAGCGGAACTCACCTGGCAGGTCGCCTCCAGCGAGGAGGCGGGCAGTGGGCCGTATGCCGTGGTGTTGCGTTTTGGCTATCGCAGCCGTGCTGAAACCCAGATGTATGGCGTCAGCCTACCGCTGGCTGAGCTGATGCCCGTCGAGGGAGTCGACTGGCACGCGTTGGCCACGGCTCAGGGTGAGGTTGAGCTGCCCCTGAGGCTGTTCAGTGGCCGCTACGCGGTGGCCCCCGGCACGCGGTCGCGGGGTTTGAGCCCGGTGCTGGAGTTGTTGCAGGTGGCCATCGCTGCAACCCCCGGCAGGGTCAGGGTGCGGGCGGCCCATTGGGACGCGCCGCGCAACGCAGTGCGTTTCACCGCCGATGGTGTAGGCGGCGACACCCTCAGTTGGGCAGTGGCGAAAACACAGGGGGACGCCACCGGGCAGGCGTCGAGCACCGAGCGCAGGTTGGGCTTCGTCGAAACGCCCTCGGTACCGTTATTGGAAGCCCTGGGCGGTGAGGCGCAGGTGGCGTTTGATGATTACGTGGTGGTTTTTCCTGCCGATTCAGGTGTGGCGCCGTTGTACGTGATGCTGAGGAACCGCCATGAGTTTTCCATCGCGGCATCAGGGCAAAGCTCCTCCACGGCTTAAGGCACTTGCCTCAGGTAATTGAAGAAATGTCTGTCGACAGGTTGGGATAGGCCGAGCAGAGGGTTTCGTGGTTAACTTCGGCCTCCCTGACACACCCAAAATCATCCATATAAGGAATGCGTGCATGGCTCAAGTCACCCTCAAAGGCAACCCTGTCCAGGTCAACGGCCAGCTGCCACAAGTCGGCACCCAGGCACCTGCGTTTTCCCTTGTGGCAGGCAACCTGGCCGACACCCCCCTGGCCAGCTTCGCCGGCAAGCGCAAAGTGCTGAACATTTTCCCAAGCGTCGATACGCCAACCTGCGCCACCTCTGTGCGTAAGTTCAACGAACAGGCAAGCCAACTGGAAAACACCGTGGTGCTGTGCATCTCGGCTGACCTGCCGTTCGCCCAAGCCCGTTTCTGCGGCGCCGAAGGCCTGGAAAACGTGCAGAACCTGTCGACCCTGCGCGGCCGCGAGTTCATCGAAAACTACGGCGTAGCCATCGCCGACGGCCCGTTGGCCGGCCTGACTGCCCGTGCGGTGGTGGTGCTGGATGAAAACGACCGTGTGCTGCACAGCGAACTGGTGGGTGAAATCGCCGAGGAGCCTAATTACGACGCGGCCCTGGCCGTATTGAAGTAACAGGCATTAAACTTTTGCGCGGCCTGGCTCTGTCCAGGCCGTTTTCATTTGTGCTCAATGGTTTAGCAAACACCGTAAACGAGCGCCCAAGGTAAATTGCCGGTAAAGGCGCTTTGCTAATTCCCCGCCAGTGCTTATCTTTCAGCCTCCCGTAAAGATGCCTACGCGCCCAATGGTTGATCTCTCCATGCAATCCTTTGCTTCCCGTAATTCCCGCCGCTGGCTGTTTGGCCTGCTCATCCTGTTGGTTGTCGCGCTGTTGTGCTGGAAGTTCTGGCCGGCCGGTGCCGAGCAGGGCGACAGCGCCGGGCAGAAACCGGCCGGGAAAATGGGCAAGTCCGGCATGATGCGCCCCGGTTTCGGTGGTTCCACGGCGGCGGTGCCGGTGCGCGTGGCGCCCGCCACCCGTGGGGATTTCCCGCTGTACTACAAGGCCTTGGGCACGGTCACGGCGTTGAACACGATTAATGTGCGCAGCCGCGTGGCGGGGGAGCTGGTGAAGATCCACTTCCAGGAGGGGCAGATGGTCAAGGCCGGTGACCTGCTGGCCGAGATCGACCCACGCCCGTACCAGAACGCCTTGCTCCAGGCCCAGGGCACGTTGCTGCAAAACCAGGCGCAATTGAAGAACGCCCAAGTGGACCTGGAGCGCTATCGCGGCCTGTATGCCGAAGACAGCATCGCCAAGCAGACCCTGGACACCGCCGCCGCGCTGGTGGGCCAGTACCAGGGCACGGTCAAAACCAACCAGGCAGCGGTCAATGACGCCCAGTTGAACCTGGACTTCACCCGCATCCGCGCCCCGATCGCCGGGCGCCTGGGCCTGCGCCAACTGGACGTGGGTAACCTGGTGGCGGCCAACGACACCACGGCGCTGGTGGTCATCACCCAGACCCAGCCGATCAATGTCGCCTTCACCCTGCCGGAAAACAGCTTGAGCACCGTGCTGGAGCGTTATCGCGCCGGCGCCAAGTTGCCAGTGGAGGCGTGGGACCGCGGCGACCTCAAGTTGCAGGCCAGCGGCGTGCTGCAAAGCCTGGACAACCAGATCGACGTCGCCACCGGCACCCTGAAATTCAAGGCCCGCTACGAGAACCGCGACAGCGCGCTGTTCCCCAACCAGTTCGTCAATGTGCGCCTGCTGGCCGACACCCTTAAAGAGGTGGTGCTGGCCCCGGCGGCGGCGATTCAATTCGGCAACGACGGCACTTTTGTCTATGTGGTCGGTGCCGAGAATAAGGTTCAGGTACGGGTGCTCAAGGTCGGTATCAGCGACGGCGAGCACACCGTGGTCAGCGAAGGCCTGGCGCCGGGCGAGCGGGTGGTGCTCGAAGGCACCGACCGCCTCAAGGCCGACACCCTGGTGGAAGTGGTCAACGACCCACAGCAGGTGCCGGCCGGCCCCAGCGAGCAGCTCAAGGGCGCGCCGGGCAGTGCGGTGGTTGATCCGGCCAAGGCGCAAAAGGGCGGCGCATGAACCTCTCGCGGCTGTTTATCCTTCGCCCGGTCGCCACCACGCTGAGCATGCTGGCCATTGTCCTGGCCGGCCTGATCGCCTACCGCATGCTGCCGGTTTCGGCCTTGCCCCAGGTGGATTACCCGACCATCCGCGTCATGACCCTGTACCCCGGCGCCAGCCCGGACGTGATGACCAGCGCGGTCACCGCGCCGCTGGAACGCCAGTTCGGGCAGATGCCGGGCCTGACCCAGATGGCCTCCACCAGCAGCGGCGGCGCTTCGGTGCTGACCCTGCGCTTTAACCTCGACATCAATATGGACGTGGCCGAGCAAGAAGTGCAGGCCGCGATCAACGCTGCCAGCAACCTGCTGCCCAATGACCTGCCGGCGCCGCCGGTGTACAACAAGGTCAACCCGGCAGACACCCCGGTGCTGACCCTGGCCATCACGTCCAAGACCCTGCCGCTGCCCAAGCTCAATGACCTGGTCGACACCCGCATGGCCCAGCGCATTGCGCAGATCAGCGGCGTGGGCATGGTCAGCATCGCCGGTGGCCAGCGCCAGGCTGTGCGGATCAAGGTCAACCCCCAGGCCCTGGCCGCCAATGGCCTGAACCTGGCGGATGTGCGCAGCCTCATCGGCGCCTCCAACGTCAACCAGCCCAAGGGCAACTTCGACGGCCCGACCCGGGTGTCGATGCTCGATGCCAACGACCAGTTGACCTCGCCCAAGGACTACGCCGAACTGATCCTCGCCTACAAGGACGGCGCGCCCCTGCGCTTGAAGGATGTTGCCGAGATCGTCGATGGCGCCGAGAACGAACGCCTGGCGGCCTGGGCCAACCAGAACCAAGCGGTGTTGCTCAATATCCAGCGCCAACCCGGGGCCAACGTGATCGAGGTGGTGGACCGGATCAAGGCCATGCTGCCGGGCATCACCGACAACCTGCCCGCCGGCCTCGAGGTGGCAGTGCTCACCGACCGCACCCAGACCATCCGCGCCTCGGTCACCGATGTGCAGCATGAATTGCTGATCGCCATTGCCCTGGTGGTGATGGTCACGTTCCTGTTCCTGCGCCGCGCCAGCGCCACCCTGATTCCTTCGATTGCCGTGCCGTTGTCGCTGATCGGCACCTTCGGCGTGATGTACCTGGCCGGGTTCTCCATCAACAACCTGACCCTGATGGCCCTGACCATCGCCACCGGGTTTGTGGTGGACGACGCCATCGTCATGCTGGAGAACATCTCGCGCTACATCGAGGAGGGCGAAAGCCCGATGCAGGCCGCGCTCAAGGGGGCCAAGCAGATCGGTTTCACCTTGGTGTCGCTGACCCTGTCGCTGATCGCGGTGCTGATCCCGCTGCTGTTCATGGCCGACGTGGTGGGGCGGCTGTTTCGCGAGTTCGCCATCACCCTGGCGGTGGCGATCCTGATTTCCCTGGTGGTGTCCCTGACCCTCACGCCGATGATGTGCGCGCGCCTGCTCAAGCGCGAGCCCAAGGCAGAGGAGCAGGGCCGCTTCTACCGCGCCAGCGGGGCCTGCCTGGAGTGGATGGTGGCCGCCTACGGGCGCAAATTGCAGTGGGTGCTCAAGCATCAACCGCTGACCCTGCTGGTGGCCGTCGCCACCCTGGGGCTGACCGTGGTGCTGTACCTGATGGTGCCCAAGGGCTTTTTCCCGGTGCAGGACACTGGGGTGATCCAGGGCATTTCCGAGGCGCCGCAATCGGTGTCCTTCACCGCCATGAGCCAGCGCCAGCAAGCGTTGGCCGCCATTGTCCTGCAAGACCCGGCGGTGCAGAGCCTGTCGTCCTACATCGGTGTGGACGGCGACAACGCCACCCTCAACAGCGGGCGCCTGCTGATTAACCTCAAGCCCCACGGCGAGCGCGACCTGAGTGCCGCCGAGGTGATCGCGCGGTTGCAACCCAAGGTCAACCAATTGGTGGGCATTCGCTTGTTCATGCAACCGGTGCAGGACTTGACCATCGAAGACCGGGTCAGCCGCACCCAGTACCAGTTCAGCATGTCGTCGCCGGACGCCGACCTGCTCAGCCTGTGGAGCGCACGGCTGGTGCAGGCCCTGGTGGACCGCCCGGAACTCACCGATGTGGCCAGCGACCTGCAGGACAAAGGCTTGCAGGTGTACCTGGTGATCGACCGCGACGCCGCCTCGCGCGTGGGGGTGTCGGTGGCCAACATCACCGACGCGTTGTACGACGCCTTCGGCCAGCGGCAGATTTCCACCATCTACACCCAGGCCAGCCAGTACCGCGTAGTGCTCCAGGCCCAGGCCGGGGAAAAAATCGGGCCCCAGGCCCTGGACCAGATCCACGTCAAGACCACCGACGGCGTCCAGGTGCGCCTCTCCAGCCTGGCCCATGTTGAAGAGCGCCAGGCGCAACTGGCCATTACCCACATCGGCCAGTTCCCGGCGGTGATGATGTCGTTCAACCTGGCCCCCGGCGTGGCGCTGGGCCAAGCCGTGGAGCTGATTAACCAGGTGCAGCGCGACATCGGCATGCCCCTGGGTGTGCAAACCCAGTTCCAGGGCGCGGCCCAGGCGTTCGAGGCGTCGCTGTCGAGTACCTTGCTGCTGATCCTGGCGGCGGTGGTGACCATGTACATCGTGCTCGGCGTGCTCTACGAGAGCTACATCCACCCGATCACCATTCTCTCCACGTTGCCCTCGGCGGCGGTGGGCGCCTTGCTGGCCTTGCTGCTCAGCGGCAACGACCTGGGGATGATCGCCATCATCGGCATCATCCTGCTGATCGGCATCGTCAAGAAGAACGCGATCATGATGATCGACTTCGCCCTCGACGCCGAACGCCACCAGGGCCTGGACCCGCAAACGGCGATCTACCAGGCCGCGCTGCTGCGGTTCCGGCCCATCCTGATGACCACCCTGGCGGCGTTGTTCGGCGCCGTGCCGTTGATGCTTGCCACCGGTTCCGGCGCCGAACTGCGCCAACCCCTGGGCCTGGTGATGGTGGGCGGGCTGCTGGTGAGCCAGGTGCTGACCCTGTTCACCACACCGGTGATCTACCTGTATTTCGACCGTTTGGGCCGCCGCTGGCGCCCCGCGCCGGATCGCCTGGAGCCGGTTGAGCCATGAACCTGTCCGGCCCCTTCATCAAGCGCCCCGTGGCGACCATGCTCCTGAGCCTGGCCATCATGCTGCTGGGCGGCTTGAGCTTCGGCCTGCTGCCGGTGGCGCCGCTGCCGCAGATGGATTTCCCGGTGATCGTGGTGCAGGCCAGCCTGCCGGGGGCCAGCCCCGAGGTGATGGCGTCCACGGTGGCCACGCCTTTGGAGCGTTCCTTCGGTGCCATCGCCGGCATCAACAGCATGAGCAGCCGCTCCAGCCAGGGCTCGACCCGGGTCATCCTGGAGTTCGAGATGGGCCGCGACATCAACGGCGCGGCGCGGGAGGTGCAAGCGGCCATCAACGCCTCGCGCAACCTGCTGCCCAGTGGCATGCGCAGCATGCCCACCTACAAGAAGGTCAACCCGTCCCAGGCGCCGATCATGGTGCTGTCGCTGACCTCCGACGTGCTGGAAAAGGGCCAGCTCTACGACCTGGCGTCCACCATCCTGTCCCAGAGCCTGGCCCAGGTGCCGGGCGTGGGCGAAGTGCAGATCGGCGGCAGTTCCCTGCCGGCGGTGCGTATCGAACTGGAGCCACAACTGCTCAACCAGTACGGCGTGGCCCTGGACGAAGTGCGCGACACCATCGCCAACGCCAACGTGCGCCGGCCCAAGGGCTCGGTGGCGGACGCCGAGCGCATGTGGCAGATCCAGGCCAACGACCAGTTGGAAAAGGCCAAGGACTACAGCTCGCTGATAATCCGCTACCAGAACGGCTCGGCCCTGCGCCTCAGGGACGTGGCCAGCGTGCGCGACGGCGTCGAGGACCGCTACAACAGCGGTTTTTTCAACGACGACGCGGCGGTGCTGCTGGTAGTCAACCGCCAGAGCGGCGCCAACATCATCGAAACCGTGGCGCAGATCAAGGACCAGCTCCCGGCGTTGCAGGCGTTGCTGCCGGCCAGCGTGCAACTGAACGTGGCCATGGACCGCTCGCCCGTCATCAAGGCCACCCTGCACGAAGCGGAAATGACCCTGCTGATCGCCGTGGCCTTGGTGATCCTGGTGGTGTACCTGTTCCTCGGCAATTTCCGCGCCTCGCTGATCCCCACCCTGGCGGTGCCGGTGTCGCTGGTGGGCACGTTCGCGATCATGTACCTGTACGGGTTTTCCCTGAACAACCTGAGCCTGATGGCGCTGATCCTCGCCACCGGCCTGGTGGTGGACGACGCCATCGTGGTGCTGGAGAACATCTCCCGGCACATCGACGAAGGCGTCGCGCCGCTCAAGGCCGCGTACCTGGGCACCAAGGAAGTGGGTTTTACCCTGTTGTCGATGAACGTCTCGCTGGTGGTGGTGTTCCTGTCGATCCTGTTCATGGGCGGGATTATTGAAAGCCTGTTCCGCGAATTCTCCATCACCCTGGCGGCGGCGATCCTGGTCTCGCTGCTGGTGTCTTTGACCCTCACCCCCATGCTCTGCGCGCGCTGGCTCAAACCCCATGTGCCGGGCCGCGAAAACCGCCTGCAACGGGCCAGCCAACGGGCCAACGAATGGATGGTCAGCCGCTACGCCACCAGCCTGGACTGGGTGCTGCGCCATCGGCGCCTGACCCTGTTGAGCCTGCTGCTGACCATCGGCGTCAACGTCGCCCTGTATGTGGTGGTGCCCAAGACCTTCATGCCCCAGCAGGACACCGGGCAACTGATCGGTTTTGTGCGCGGCGACGATGGCCTGTCGTTCAACGTGATGCAGCCGAAGATGGAAACCTACCGCCGTGCCGTCCTGCGCGACCCGGCGGTGCAGAGCGTGGCGGGCTTTATCGGCGGCAGCAACGGCATCAACAACGCCTTTATGCTGGTGCGCCTCAAACCCATCGAAGAGCGGCGCATTTCCGCGCAAAAAGTCATCGAGCGCCTGCGCAAGGACATGCCCAAGGTGCCGGGCGGGCAACTGTTCCTCATGGCCGACCAGGACTTGCAATTCGGCGGTGGCGGCGGAGGCGGGCAGAACAGCTCGCAGTACACCTACATCGTCCAGAGCGGCGACCTCAGTGCGTTGCGCCAGTGGTACCCGAAAGTGTCGGCGGCCCTCAAGGCCCTGCCCGAGCTGACGGCGGTGGATGCCCACGACGGCGACGGCGCGCAGCAGATCACCCTGATCGTCGACCGTGACCAAGCCAAGCGCCTGGGCATCGACATGGCCATGGTCACCTCGGTGCTCAACAACGCCTACAGCCAGCGGCAGATCTCCACCATCTACGACAGCCTCAACCAGTACCGCGTGGTGATGGAGGTCAACCCCAAGTACGCCCAAGACCCCAGCACCCTCAACCAGGTGCAGGTGATTACCGCCGACGGCGCCCGGGTGCCACTGTCCACCTTCGCCCACTACGAAAGCAGCCTGGAAAACGACCGTGTCACCCACGAAGAACAGTTCGCCGCCGAGAACATCTCCTTCGACATGGCCGAAGGCGTGACCCTGGAGCAGGGTTCGGCGGCTATCGAGCGGGCCGTGGCGAAAATCGGCCTGCCCGAAGGCGTCACCGCGAAAATGGCCGGCAACGCCGACGCCTTCGCCGAAACGCAAAAGAGCCAGCCGCTGATGATCCTCGGTGCGCTGCTGGCGGTGTATCTGGTGCTGGGGGTGCTGTATGAAAGCTACATTCACCCGCTGACCATCCTCTCCACCTTGCCCTCGGCCGGCGTGGGTGCGCTGCTGTCGATCTACGCGTTGGGCGGTGAGTTCAGCCTGATCTCCCTGTTGGGGCTGTTCCTGCTCATCGGCGTGGTGAAGAAGAACGCCATTTTGATGATCGACCTGGCGCTGCAACTGGAGCGCCACCAGGGCCTGAGCCCGCTGGAATCGATCCGCAGCGCCTGCCTGCTGCGCTTGCGGCCGATCCTGATGACCACCCTGGCGGCCATCCTCGGCGCCGTGCCGTTGCTGCTGAGCAGCGCCGAAGGCGCGGAAATGCGCCAACCCCTGGGCCTGACCATCATTGGCGGGCTGGTGTTCAGCCAAGTGCTGACCCTTTACACCACTCCGGTGGTCTACCTCTATCTCGATCGCCTGCGCCACGGTTTCAACCGCTGGCGCGGGGTGCGTACCGATGCCGCTCTGGAAACTCCGCTATGACTGATTGCCTGCTGCCCAACGCCGCCGTGCCTGGCGCCCGACGCCTGCCCCTGGCCCGCGGTTCGCGCCTGCTGGGCCTGAGCCTGTGTGCGCTGATGCTCGGCGCCTGCGCCATCGGCCCGGACTACCAGCGCCCGGCACTGGACACGCCCCTGGAGTACAAACAGGCCGAGGGCTGGCGCCAGGCCAACCCCAGCGATTCCCTGGCCCGCGGTGCCTGGTGGGAGCTGTACGGCGACCGCCAGCTCAACGAACTGATCGAAAAACTCAACAGCGCCAACCAGACCGTGGCCCAGTCCGAAGCCCAGTACCGCCAGGCTCAGGCCCTGGTGCGCAGCGCCCGTGGCTCGCTGTTCCCCAAACTCGACCTGAGCGCCGGCAAGACCCGTTCCAGCCAGGGCACCGGCAGCAGCAGTTCCAGCCTGAGCAATTCCAGCAGCGGCATCCGCGACACCTACGACGCGCAGTTGGGCGTCAGTTGGGAGGCCGATATCTGGGGCAAGTTGCGCCGGGGGCTGGAGGCTAACGAGGCGAGCGCCGAGGCGAGCTTCGCCGACCTCGCCGCGATGCGCCTGAGCCAGCAGTCGGAACTGGTGCAGAACTACCTGCAACTGCGGGTCATCGACCAGCAAAAACGCCTGCTGGAGGCCACGGTCCAGGCGTACCAGCGTTCCCTGACCATGACCCAGAACCAGTACCGTGCCGGGGTTTCCGGCAAGGACGCCGTGGCCCAGGCGCAAACCCAGCTCAAAAGCACCCAGGCCGACCTGATCGACCTGATCTGGCAACGGACGCAACTGGAAAACGCCATCGCCGTGCTCACCGGCGTGCCCCCGGCTCAGTTCAGCCTGGCCGAAACCCCGGACATTCCTGGCCTGCCGGCCATTCCCCTGGCCCTGCCGTCGCAATTGCTGGAGCGGCGCCCCGACATCGCCTCAGCCGAACGCGCGGTGATCGCCGCCAACGCCAACATTGGCGTGGCCAAGACCGCCTATTTCCCGGACCTGACCCTGAGCCTGGCCGGCGGCTACAGCAGCAGTACCTTCAGCGACTGGATCAGCCTGCCCAACCGCTTCTGGTCGGTGGGGCCGAAACTGGCCATGACCCTGTTCGACGCCGGCCAGCGCTCGGCTGAAGTCGACCGCAGCGAGGCCGCCTACGACCAGACCGTGGCCAAATACCGGCAAACCGTGCTCGACGGCTTTCGCGAAGTGGAAAACTACCTGGTGCAGCTCAAGGTCCTGGAAGACGAAGCGGCAGTACGCCAGGAAGCCCTGGACGCGGCCCGCGAATCCCTGCGCCTGACCCAGAACCAGTACAAGGCCGGGCTTATTGCCTACCTCGACGTCGTCTCCGTCCAGGCCACCGCCCTGAGCAACGAACGCAGCGTGCTCAACCTGCTGCAAAGCCGGCTGGTGGCCAGCGTGCAATTGATCGCCGCCCTGGGCGGCGGCTGGGACGGGCAGTTGCAGGCACCTGAGGCGGATTGAGCACAGGGCACTCCCTGGGTGAGAGCGGGCCCGCCCGCGACGGCGGCCGCAAGATCGCCACGCTGGCCAGCCAGGCCCCCACAGGGGGGGGCATCGCAAATACAGCGCCAGGCCGATCCTCTGTGAGAGCGGGCCCGCCCGCGATGACGGCCGCAAGATCGCCATCGCTGGCCAGCCAGGCTCCCACAGCGGTGGGGCACCGCAAATACAGCGCCAGGCCCATCCTCTGTGAGAGCGGGCCCGCCCGCGACGGCGGCCGCAAGATCGCCATCGCTGGCCAGCCAGGCCCCCACAGGGGGGGCATCGCAAATACAGTGCCAGGCTTCCATCTGAATAGTGGCCTATTGATAACATTTGTCAGCACCTTCCCCCAGGCAATCGGTACAATCGTGCTCTTTGCCCCGGATCATGGACGCCGATGGGGTCATCGTTTACGAGAAGTCCCATGCTCATCGGCAGTTATTCCCCCGCGCTGGTCCTGATCTCCCTGTGTGTGGCGATCCTGGCTTCCTACACCGCCCTCGACCTCACCGGCCGTATCGCCACGGCCCGTGGCCGCGCCGTGTACCTGTGGATGGGCGGCGGGGCCTTTGCCATGGGCGTGGGCATCTGGTCGATGCACTTTATCGGCATGTTGGCCGTGCGCCTGCCCATCGATTTGGGCTATGACATCGGCATCACCTTGCTGTCCCTGTTGATCGCCATCCTCTCCAGCGGCTTTGCCCTGTGGCTGGTCAGCCAGCCGCGCCTGCCGGCCTGGCAATGGGGGTTCGGCGCGTTGGTGATGGGCGCCGGGATCGCCGCTATGCACTACACCGGCATGGCGGCCCTGCGCATGCAACCGGGCATCGACTACGACCCAACGCTGTTCGGCGCCTCGCTGCTGATTGCGGTCGGCGCCTCGGCGGCGGCGCTGTGGATCGCCTTCCACCTGCGCCGCAACACACCCTACGTGCGCCTGGCCCGGGGTGGGGCCTCGGTGGTGATGGGCATGGCCATTGTTGGCATGCATTACACCGGTATGGCCGCCGCCCGTTTCGCCGATGGCAGTTTTTGCGGCGCGGCGCTGGACGGTTTGAGCGGCAAGGGCCTGGACAACCTGGTGCTGGTCACCACCCTGGCGGTGCTGTGTATCGCGCTGCTGACCTCGGTCCTCGACGCCCGCCTGGAATCACGCACCGCGGGCCTGGCCCGTTCCCTGACCCTGGCCAACGAAGAACTGATCCAACTGGCCCTGCACGACACCCTCACCGGCCTGCCCAACCGCGTGCTGCTGGCCGACCGCATCGACCAGGCCATGCACGTGGTGCAGGAGCAGGGCGGCTGTTTTGCCCTGATGTTCATCGACCTGGATGGCTTCAAACCGGTCAACGACGCCTTCGGCCACCACATGGGCGACCAGTTGCTGCGCGAGGTGGGCCTGCGCCTGCGCGAAGACCTGCGCAGCCAGGACACCCTGGCGCGCATTGGCGGCGATGAGTTCGTGCTGCTGGTGCACCTCGGCGCCCCGGACGATGCCCTGCGCCTGGCTGCGCGCCAAGTGGGGCTGATCTCCCGCGCGTTCCGGGTGGCCGAGCATGACCTGCACATCTCCGCCAGTGTTGGCATCGCGGTCTACCCCGGCAACGGCCAGACGCCCCAGGAACTGCTGATGAACGCCGACGCGGCGATGTACAACGCCAAGGGCACCGGCAAGAACGGCTACCGCTTTTTCGACGCGTCGATGAACTCCAACGCGCGCAAGCAGCTGCAATTGCTCCAAGACCTGCGCGCCGCCGTCGAGCTCAACCAGTTGCGCCTGCACTACCAGCCCAAGTTCGATGCCAGCAACGGCCGCCCGGTGGGCGCCGAGGCGCTGCTGCGCTGGGAGCACCCCGTACATGGCCTGATGCCGCCGGACACCTTTATCGAACTGGCGGAAAAAACCGGCCTGATTATCGCCATCGGCGACTGGGTGCTGAACGAGGCCTGCCGGCAGATGCGCCAGTGGTACCTGCTGGGCTACACCGATTGGCGCATCGCGGTGAACCTCTCGGCGTTGCAGTTCTGCCACGCCGGGCTGGTCAAGAGCGTTGCCAGTGCGCTGCTGCGCCATCAGTTGCCGGCCAACAGCCTGACCCTGGAAATCACCGAAACCACCGCCATGAGCGACGCCGACGCGAGCATGACGGTGCTCAACGAGCTGTCGCAGATGGGCGTGGACCTGTCCATCGACGACTTCGGCACCGGCTATTCGAGCCTGATGTACTTAAAGCGCCTGCCGGCCAACGAGTTGAAGATCGACCGCGGCTTTGTCCGCGACCTGGAACACGACAGCGACGATGCCGCCATCGTCTCGGCCATTGTCGCCCTGGGCCGGGCCCTGGGCCTGCGCATCGTCGCCGAAGGGGTGGAAACCAACCTGCAGCAGGACTTTCTCACCCAATTGGGCTGCGACTCGCTGCAAGGCTACCTGCTGGGCCGTCCGCTGCCGGCCGAGGGTTTTATGGCCGAGATTGTCCGCGCCGAACAGTGAGATACTGGCCCGGCGCCATGCAAAAGCCAGCGCCGGCAGGTATCCTTGCCGCGCAACGCTTGAGGTTAGAGGGGAGAGGACCCGCATGGACAAAGTTATCGTCATCACCGGCGCCAGCCGCGGTATAGGCGCCGCCACCGCGCTGCTGGCCGCGCAGCAGGGCTACCGGATCTGCATCAACTACCAGGCCGACGACGAGGCCGCCCACCGCGTCCTTGAACAGGTGCGCGCCTTGGGTGCCCAGGCCATCACGGTGCGCGCCGATGTGAGCATCGAGGATGAGGTCATCACGCTGTTCCAGCGCGTTGACCATGAACTGGGCCGCGTCACCGCCCTGGTCAACAATGCCGGCACCGTGGGGCACAAAGCGCGGGTCGAGCAGATGTCCGAGTTCCGCATCCTGAGCACCCTCAAGACCAACGTGCTGGGGCCGATTTTGTGCGCCAAGCACGCGTTGCTGCGCATGTCACCCAAGCACGGCGGGCAGGGCGGCAGCATCGTCAACGTCTCGTCGGTGGCGGCGCGCCTCGGTTCGCCGGGGGAGTACGTTGACTACGCCGCCTCCAAGGGCGCGCTGGACACGTTCACCATCGGGTTGTCCAAGGAAGTGGCGGGCGAGGGCATTCGCGTCAACGGCGTGCGCCCGGGCTACATCTTCACCGACTTCCACGCCCTGAGCGGCGACCCGGACCGGGTCAGCAAGTTGGAATCGGGCATCCCCATGGCGCGCGGCGGGCGCCCCGAAGAAGTGGCCGAGGCGATTATCTGGCTGTTGTCGGACAAGGCTTCCTACGCCACCGGTACCTTCGTCGATCTGGGCGGCGGCCGCTGACCCCCTCTGCGCGCCATGCCTTGTAGCAGCGGGCTCGCCCGCTGGCTACAACCACCCCTGTTCAGAACGAACGCACGATCCGCCCTAGGGTTTCCATGGCCTGTTCCGCCGCTTCGTCCCAGGGGCTGCCGTAGTTCAGGCGGATGCAGTTGCCAAAGCGCTGGGTCGGCGAAAAGATCGGCCCCGGCGCGATGCTGATGCCTTGGGCCAGGGCCATCTGGAACAACTTCAGCGAGTCGGTCTGCTGCGGCAACTCCAGCCACAGGAAATAGCCACCGGCCGGTTGGCTGACCCGGGTCTGCGCCGGGAAGTAGCGGGCGATGGCGGCGAGCATGGCGCTTTGCTGTTCTTCCAGGGCGTAGCGCAACTTGCGTAGGTGGCGGTCGTAGCCGCCGTGTTGCAGGTAGTCAGCGATGGCGGCTTGGGCCGGCATCGAGGCGCACAGCGACGTCATCAACTTCAGCCGTTCGATTCTCTGCGCGTAGCGCCCAGCGGCGACCCAGCCGATGCGGTAGCCGGGGGCCAGGCTCTTGGCGAACGAGCCGCAGTGCATCACCAACCCTTCGGTGTCGAACGCCTTGGCGGGCTTGGGTGCCTGCTGGCCGTAGTACAGTTCGGCGTAAACGTCGTCTTCGATCAACGGCACCTGGTGCACCCGCAGCAGCTCCACCAGTTCCTGCTTCTTGGCTTCGGGCATGGTTGCGCCCATGGGGTTCTGGAAACTGGTCATGCACCAGCAGGCCTTGATCGGGTGGCGTTCCAGGGTTTGCGCCAGCACTCCCAGGTCGATGCCGTCACGCGGGTGCACGGGGATTTCCACGGCCTTGAGCTTGAGCCGCTCCAGCACTTGCAGGCTGGCGTAAAAGGCCGGGGCCTCTATGGCCACCAGGTCGCCCGGTTCGGTGACGGCTTGCAGGCACAGGTTCAGCGCCTCCAGGGCGCCGTTGGTAATCAGCAACTCCTCCATGGGCAACATCAGCCCGCCGACCATGTAGCGCAGGGCGATCTGGCGGCGCAGTTGCGGGTTGCCCGGGGACATGTCGGTGACCACCATGCGCGGGTCCATCTCACGGCTGGCGCTGGCCATGGAGCGGGCCAGGCGTGGCAACGGGAACAGGGTGGGGCTGGGGAACGCCGAGCCAAAGGGCACGGTGGTGGGGTCCTTGATGGAATCGAGAACCGAGAACACCAGTTCACTCACATCCACCTCGGTGGACTCGTTCACCTGGCTGCTGATGACCGGCTCGCAGAACGGGCTCGGCGCATGGGTGTTGACGAAATAGCCCGAGCGCGGCCGGGCGCGGATCAGGCCCCGGCGCTCAAGCAGGTAGTAGGCCTGGAACACCGTCGAGGGGCTCACGCCGTAGGTCTGGCTGGCGTAGCGCACCGAGGGCACACGCTGGCCGGGGCCCAGTACCCCGGAGCGGATCAGTTCGGCAATGTCGTCGGCGAATTTTTCGTAGCGTTTCATCGGGGACTCAGCATTGACGGTGGGCAGTGGAGGGGAAAAGCCAGTATGAGAACAGATCCCTGTGGGAGCGGGCCTGCCCGCGATAGGGCCGGTACAGCCGATACATCTCTATCGTCTGTACTGCCGCCATCGCGGGCAGGCCCGCTCCTACACACGTTCGCTGGCGCAGTCTAACGGTTCAACGGCGCCACGAAGCGGCTATGGGCCACGCTGTGGATGTGCGGCTCGTCGCTGTCGCTGACCTTGAAGCTGATCTGCTGGGAGCTGCTGCTCGGGCGGTCGGCGATCATCGCCACCGACACCGGCACGTCAACGATCTCCCCCGGCGCCAGGCTCAGCTCGGTCTTGCCGTGCAGCTCGAAGCCTTCGCCATCGACCAGCGACACGGTGTATTGCTGGCGTTCCTGGGTCTTGTTGATGACTTTGAGGCTGTAGATGTTCTCGATCTGGCCCTGGCTGTTCTCGCGGAACAGGCCACGGTCCTTGCTCACGTCCAGGGAGATCATCGGCCGCTCCACCAGCGCCAGCACCAGGGCGCCGATCATGATGACCAGCACCGCACAGTAACCGATCAGGCGTGGCCGCAGCAGGTGGGTCTTGCCGCCCTGCAACTGGTGCTCGGAGGTGTAGCTGACCAAGCCGCGGGCGTAGCCCATCTTGTCCATCACCGAATCGCAGGCGTCGATACAGGCCGCGCAACCGATGCACTCCATTTGCAGGCCATCGCGGATGTCGATGCCGGTAGGGCACACCTGCACGCACAGGTAGCAGTCGATGCAATCCCCCAGCCCGGTTTCGGCCGGGGCCACCCCGCGTTTGCGCGGGCCGCGGGTTTCGCCACGGGCGGCATCGTAGGAGATGGTCAGGGTGTCTTTGTCGAACATCACGCTCTGAAAGCGCGCATAGGGGCACATGTGCATGCACACCGCCTCGCGCAGCCAACCGGCGTTGATGTAGGTGGCGCCGGTGAAAAACAGCACCCAAAACAGGCTCACACCGCCGATTTGCAGGGTCAGCAGCTCTTCGGCCAGGGGCCGCACGGGGGTGAAGTAACCGACGAAGGTCAGCCCGGTCAGCAGGCTGATGGCCAGCCACATCGTGTGCTTGGCGCTGCGGCGCAGCAGTTTATTCAGGTTCCAGGGCGCCGCTTGCAGCTTGATGCGTTGGTTGCGTTCGCCCTCGGTGACCTTCTCGCACCACATGAACAGCCAGGTGAACGAGCTTTGCGGGCAGGTGTAGCCGCACCACACGCGGCCGGCGAACACGGTGATCGCGAATAGGCCGAAGGCACAGATAATCAGCAGCGCTGACAACAGGATGAAATCCTGGGGCCAGAACGTGGCGCCAAAGATGTGGAACTTACTTTCCGACAGGTCCCACAAAACGGCCTGGCGGCCGCCCCAGTTCAGCCACACAGTGCCGAAAAAGGCCAGGAACAGAAAACCGGCACCGCTCAAGCGCAAGGTGCGGAACAAACCGGTGAAACTGCGGGTGTGAATCTGGTTGTCGCTGGTTTTGGCCTTCATCTTTGGGCGTGAAGGCTCGAATGTTTCTACTAATCGGACGGGGATTTTTTCGCTCATGGTCTTTCGCTCATCAGCCTCCATCAGGCGGATGCACTATGACCACTCATCTGTTTGCATAACAGACTCAGCTATTGCATTAAAAAGCGGATCAGATGGCCCGTGGCGGCGCCCCTGCGACAACTTGCCGTACCCCGGTACGCGCCGCTACAGCGAGCCGCCGCGCGCTAACGCAAGCGCTGGCGGCTGTCTGTGATCTGGGTCAGTCAAATCACCGAATCACTGTCCGCCGCTTTCAAGTGCTTGCGCCCGTCCACGGCGCCTGCGACGGTCAAGGCGTCGGCTTCTGCTTCGGTGATGTACACGCGAGCGCCGTTGAGGTCGACGAAGGACATGGATTTTTCCTCATCGGTGCGGATCGTCACCTCGGCGGCAGGGCGCTGTTCACGCACCTCTTGGGTGTCAAAAAAACAGGTTTGGTTTTCGATGCGTACGCTCATGGCCGTGGCCCTTTGTGATGGTGTGTAAAGGGGTAGGCAGCCGCCCGGGGCCAGGGTTCTGCGCAACCGACTGGCGGTCGCAGTGCACCTCCAGCGTGCGCCGCTGTCCACCGCTGCACACCCACGGAACAGGACAACAACCATGAACGCCTGGTGGCATGAGGTCTGGATGACCTTGCAAGCTGAATTCGCTGATATCGGCGACGCCAAACAACTGACCCAAATCACCGTACGCCTGCTGATTGCCGCCGTGCTGGGCGGCATCCTCGGGTTTGAGCGCGAGCAAAAAGGCAAGGCCGCGGGCGTGCGCACCCACATGCTCGTGGCCCTGGGCGCGGCGCTGTTCGTGCTGGTGCCGCAAATGGCCGGCGCCGAAGCCGACGCCCTGAGCCGGGTGGTGCAAGGCGTGATCGCCGGCATCGGCTTTCTCGGCGCGGGCACCATCCTGAAAAACACCGAAGGCGATGAAGGCCACGTCAAGGGCCTGACCACCGCCGCCGGCCTCTGGATGACCGCCGCCATCGGCGTCTCGGCGGGCCTGGGCCGTGAAGCCACCGCCGTGCTCAGCACCTTGCTGGCCCTGGCGGTATTCAGCGTGATGCCACGGGTGGTGCGGTTGTGGGAGAAGGATCAGTGAGCGGCGGCTGCACGGATGAAGGCCTCGTCCAGTGTGCTTGCCTGGTACTGGTTCATAAAACTCTGACCGTTGCTGAAGGGGGTGAACGCACGTTGGCTAATCATGTAAAAACAGCCGCAGTGTTGGGCGATCTCTTCGATGTTGTGGGATGAAACTAGGATGGCGCGGCCCTCCAATGCCGCGCCGTGCAGGCATTGCCAGATGTAGTGCCTGAACTCGGGGTCTACCCCGGCCGTCGGTTCATCGAGAATGACCAGGTCGGCTTCCAGGGCCAGCAGGGACAGGGTGAAGAACCAGCGTTTTTCCCCGTAGCTGCAGATGGAGGATTTCTTCTTCCAGATTTGCTGGTAGCGATCAAAGATATGGGGGCACCACTCATTCAGCTTTGTTAATACATGTTGTTGGTTAACAGGGGCCACGGAGCAGAGCAGCGTGGTCATTTTGAAAATATCAAACATGCGCAGTACCGGGGGCGTCATGAGGGTTTGGGATAAGTAAAGTTGCGTGCGAAAACTGTTGGTAAGGGAACCCGCATGTATTTTCTTCAGCTTGCAAATGATATCGAAAAAGGTGGTCTTTCCCGACCCGTTGGGCCCCAGCAGCCCGGTAATAGAACCTGGCTTGACTTGAAGCGATGCATCGCGAAACAAGACCCTGTGTGCATACTTGAAGTGGATATTGTGGGCTTCTAATGCATTCATCAGTAGCGACTCCAGACGGGATTGATGCGTAAGAAACGCAAGGTCAACAACAGCGTGCAGAAAAATAGTACGATACCTGCCGTTATCAGCAGTAGGTTGCTATCGACGCCGTTGAGCATTATCCGATTACTTAGGGTTAGTGGGTTTGCAAGGTTGATCCGCTCTATAAGTGGGGCAGTTTGGTGGGTGCTTAGTATGCCCAGAACCAATAAGCTCAGTGAGGCAATTGAAAATAACGTGTTGGCAGTCTGGAAATTTATCGGTAGTAGTGTTAGCAATAAAGCCGGGGTGCCGAATATTATGAAGCAGATATAAAAACGCAGTAGAATTTCAAAAAATTGATAAAGGTTGAACGCCCCGAAAGAAAAGAATGTGCCCGCATAGAATACTGCACAGTAAACTAATGCAATGCAGGAGTACGCCAGAAAATGCGCAAATAAAAACAAGCATTTGGCTCGATGGGTATAGATGAATGACCTCATGAATCCACTTTCTCTTCTGCCGATGATGTACAGCGCAAAGCCAAAAAGAGAAACGCTGGAGGCAATGTAGGCGTAAAACCAAGAAGTGCTTTCACGGTAGGGGGTATCGAAAAACGCGCTGCCGGCCCTGGAATAGGCCACCAGATAAAATACCGCCGTGGGAGAGAGCATGACCCAGAATAGCGCAATCGGTTCTTTTAGTTGCTCTTTGATAAAGAGTGCAGAAAGAGCAACCAAGCGGGGTAGGGTGTGTTTATTCATGGGTCACCTCTCAAGGAAATGGAACCATGGTGGCTTGTCTGTCAGGGTGTATATCGCATAAGAACTGCTCGGAGTATCGATTGCGAGTATTGATGTTGTTTGAGTTGTCCATGTGAAGGAATAAATCTGGAGAAATATATTTGCAAAAATAGTAGTGGTTGTTGTTTATGTTTGCGGGCTTCAGGTACAGATAACCCTGTATCTGCTGCGATTGCAGTGACGATAGTAAGGCGTTGAGGGTGGGCCGGATCAGGACGGCAGGTGAGTGGTTAATAGGGGAAACGGACGTTATTTCCCTGAATGTGCTGTAGCTGTTGCACTTTAAGAAGTGAGTGAGGTAGGTGTCCTTGATGTCGCACTCTTTGCCGTGTGTGGATTTGAAGCGGTCGATAAAACGGAATGTTTGCCACAGCTCCTCAAGTGATTTTTCAAGGGCGCTACCAAGATCTTCGGTATAGGCCAAGCCCGCACAATATTGAACGTGATGTTTAGGATTTTTTTGCCCGTAGACCATCAGCAAGCAGAGGCCAGGGAAGTTACTGTCCGAAATATCAATGGCCGCCAATTCACCCCTGTTTGCGAGTGTATGATAGAGGGTGCCGGTGCGGCTGTTCGAAAGGACATTGTTTATTTCTTCGCGACGGATGACGCGGTTGCATGTTTTTGTCAGCCACAACCTAGCTAGAAATTGCCGCTCCAGTTGTTCTCTTATTGCTCCACTAATCCCATGTTCCGCGCGCCAATGAAAGCTGCAACCACAGGTGTCTCGCCGTGGATAGAACACGGTATCGCCTTCTAATAAATGGTAGCTCAATGATAAAAGAACAGTCGGGATGTGGCAGTGTGTGAAATCAGATGTGCGATACACTTTGCTTAGATTAAAGGAATGTTTTTTTATTTGTGCAGCGGTCAGTGTGCGCTCACTTGTTTGTTCAAGTGCATAGACGAGTCTACAGATTTCATCGGTGGTGAGAGAGTGTCCTAGCGTTGCGTGTAGGTCGGGGGTGATTTCTCTGTAGAAATGACGCCTTTCAAAATACTCGCCCAATGCGGTGACAACGGACGGTGTACCTGTACCAATGCCCGAGCCTGCGATTGACCATTGATCGGCGGTTTCCACCGAATCTGGAAGCGTTAAGTCACCCGCCGGTTGGAATATGAGGGTGCCGGGAAGTCCAGGATTATGGCCCTGAATTCATAGAATAAGCGCAACGCTTGAAACGAGAGGCAGAGAGCCAGCCACCGGTAGAATCCAGGCTCTCACACCGAAGGATTCAAGCGCAGATGACTACGCATTACCGGCAGCTGACTCAG